>JBBSNJ010000425.1:0-3956 GCA_038232775.1 Thermomicrobiales bacterium | reverse complement strand
CGTCGGCGTCAACGTCGGCAGCGGCACCGGCGTATTCGTCGGCGCCGGGACCGGGGTGTTGGTCGGGGCCGGCACCGGCGTGAAGGTCGGCGCCGGCGCGGGCGTGTTGGTCGGGACCGGGACCGGCGTGAAGGGGGTCGCCGGGACCGGGGTGTTGGTGGGCACCGGGACCGGGGTGAACGGCGTCGCCGGGACCGGCGTGTTGCTCGGCGCCGGGACGGGCGTATTCGTGGGCGCCGGGACGGGCGTGAAGGTCGGCGCCGGCGCCGGAGTATTGGTCGGAACCGGGACCGGGGTGAACGGCGTGGCCGGGACGGGCGTGTTGGTGGGCGCCGGCACCGGCGTGAAGGTGGGCGCCGGGACGGGGGTGAAGGTCGGCGCCGGCGCTGGGGTGTTGGTCGGCACCGGAACGGGCGTGAATGGCGTCGCTGGCACAGGAGTGTTCGTCGGGATCGGGACCGGGGTGTTGGTCGGCGCCGGAACCGGCGTATTGGTCGGGACCGGGACCGGGGTGAACGGGGTCACCGGCACCGGCGTGTTGGTCGGCGCGGGCACAGGGGTGAACGTCGGCGCCGGGACCGGGGTGAACGGGGTCGCCGGCACCGGGGTGTTGGTCGGAGCCGGGACCGGGGTGAACGGCGTGGCCGGCACTGGCGTGTTGGTCGGCGCGGGCACGGGGGTGAACGTCGGCACCGGCACCGGGGTGAACGGGGTCGCCGGGACCGGCGTGTTGGTCGGCGGCGGCACCGGAGTGTTGGTCGGCACGGGCACCGGCGTGTTGGTCGGTGCGGGCACCGGGGTGAACGGGGTCGCCGGGACGGGGGTGTTGGTCGGAGCCGGGACCGGCGTGAAGGTCGGCGCGGGGACCGGGGTGTTGGTCGGCACGGGCACCGGCGTGTTGGTCGGGCGCGGCGTCATCGGGACCGGGGTCGACGCCGCAGCCGGCGCCTCGACCAGGAAGGTCGTCACCTCGGTCGGGTTCTCGGCCGCGGTCGGGGTGCCGCCGAGCGGCTGCTCGACCAGCGTGTAGCCGAAGAAGCCGGACCCCGAGACGGGGCGCAGCGGTAGGATCAGCGGTGCCTGCCCGCCGAGGATTTCGCCGCAGGCGAGGTACGTGTCGTAGTCGTCGGCGCCGCGGTGGACGAGGACGACATGGGGGGAGCCGGTCAGTTGGTCGAGGGTGGCATCGACCCGCAACGCCGACGTCCGCCACAGGACCGGGGCAACCTCTGCCCCGCGGACGAACGCTTCGCCCTCGGCCAGGGTGCCGTCGCCGTCGACGTCAACCCCCGCGTCCGGCGCCCCGTCCCCGTCGACGTCGGCGGTGAGGAAGCGATCGGCGGTTTGCCGCAGGGTTCCGAAGTCGGCGAACTCCTCCGATTCGAGCTGGCCGGCGTCGTAGGCCGGCTCACCGATGGGATCGTCGCAGGTGCCGACGTGGATGTCGACCACCGGCAGGACGTCGGCGGCGACGCCGGCTCCCGACTCCGGGGTTCCTTGCCCGAAGACGCGGGCAGGTCCGAAAAGGACGGCACTGATCAGCAAGAGGAGTCCAAGCACGGCGGGAAGCCGGATCCTCGACATACGGGTGTCCCTGCCTTTCCTTCTGGTTCCTGCTTTCCCTCCGCGGCAACTCCACCGCGACGGCCGTCTCACCCGGCCCCCCAAGCAGCGCCGCCTATACTAGCAGAGCCTCGGCATTGGCTCACAACTTCCCCCACGACTGGGAGCCTCACCCGGGGCGTCTCTCGCTGGAGGCCGTGGGCGAGTGCGGCGGTCGATTCGATTCGGGCATAATCGGGCATGAGATGAGGTTTGGCCGACCGTCGGGACCGCCCCGCCGGCGATCGCCGGCGGTCCCCTCACCCTTCGGTCCCTCGCGATCGCGGGCAGCGGAAGGTCCGCTCCGGGATCGGACCTCGCGGGGATTCGGCCCATCAGTCGCCACCCCCCACACGGGAAGGAGCCCTGGACATGTTCACGATCGACACCTCGACCGACTTCGGCGCCCGCGTGGCGCGGCGCCTCCGCCACGAGCAGATCGGCTGGCTGGTCACCGTCGACGGCGACGGGACGCCGCAGCCGAGCCCGATCTGGTTCCTCTGGGAGAAGGACGCCGGCACGCTCCTGATCTACAGCCGGCCGGACGCGCCGAAGATGGGCAACATCGCCGCCAACCCGCGCGTCGCCCTCCACCTCGATGGCGACGGCCGTGGGGGCGACATCGTCGTTCTCACCGGCTCGGCCCGGCACGACGAGGACGCCCCGCCGGCCGACGCCGTGCCGGCCTACGTCGAGAAGTACCGCGAGGGGATCGTCCGGATCGGGATGGAGCCGGAGAGCATGGCCGCCGCCTACTCGGCGGCGATCCGGGTGACACCGGAGGAGCTGCGCGGGCATTGCCGCGGCGGTGCGGTACCATGTGGGTCCACGGGGCGCCGGCTGATGGCCGCCGCCGCCCCGGCTCCGCCGCCGGCGCGGCGAAGAGCGGCCGGTCGATCGCCAGCCGGCGACGAAGGCGCGTCAAGGGAGGATGGGATGAACGGTTCAAGGGTTGGGCCACGGCTCGTCGGGATTGCGCTGGCGGCGGCGCTCGCGTTCGGGGTGGGCCAATCGAGGAACCAGCCGGCCCTCGCCCGCACGCAGCCGGCCGGCTGCGGGCCGGGGTCGGCCGCGACGCCGGGAGGGGCCGCGACTCCGGCGGCGGTGGCAGGGACGCCCGCGGTCGGCGATAGCGGGACTCGGGTCCAGCTCGGCGACGGAGAGGCGCTGGTTTGGGGAGACGGCACCGCAGGCGCCGTCCTCGCCCACGGCGCGATCTACGACGCGGCGAGCTGGCGGCCGCAAGCCGAGGCGATCGCCGAGGCCGGGGCCGTCGCCCTGGCGGTGGAGAACACCTCGGCGGCGGCGATCCTGGACGGGGTTCGGTTCCTCCGCGAGCGGTGCGGGGTCGAGACCGTGACGCTGATCGGCGCCAGCGCCGGGGCGAGCGGCGCGTTCGAGGCGGCCCGCATCGAACCGGACGCCGTCGACGGCTTGATCATCCTCTCGGCCAGCGGCGAGGTCGGCGATCTCGGCGAATTCCCGAAGCTCTTCGTCGCCAGCGAAGGCGAGGGGATCGCCGAGGCGGCGCGGCGGATGGCCGAGGAGGCGCCGGGGTCGGAGAACGAGGCGCTGATCCTGCCGGGCGACGCCCACGCCCAGGCGATCTTCACGACCGAGCAAGGTTCTCGGCTGCTGGCGGCGATCCTGGAGCGGTTGGAGAGCTCATAGCCGTTACCTTGCGGCTCTCCCCATTTGGTTGAACACGGCGGCGAGCCGGGATCCGTGCTGAGGACGGGTGTCACGGGAGCGTCGGGGGTCTCTGGGCACCTCGTCTGAGGGTGGACCGGGGGTCGGCCGGTGCGCCCGCGGCCGAGGAAGCAGTCCAGGTTCCGGAGGGCGCCTCGGAGCCTGGGCGGGGGGTCATACGGAATCCGGGTGCTGGTGCGTTTGCCGGAGAGAGGCCCTCACCCCCGGCCCCCGTGCCCCTGTCCCGTGCGCGGGAGAGGGGGGACGCGTTCATTCCTGAGAGCGGAACGGTTCGAGCGGAGTCCGTATCAGAGGTCGAGCCCGAGATGGACCTCGCCGTTCGCCCGGCCGATCTCGGCGAAGCCGCAGGCGAGGTAGAGGCCGATCGCGTCGTCCCAGTCGTCGTTCGTCTCCAGGACCATCCGCCCCAGGCCCTGGCTCCGCGCCGCCTCGACCAGGGAGGCGACCAGGGCGCGGCCGACGCCCCGCCGCCGGAAGCGCGTCCCGACCGACATCCGGACCAGCTGGCCGACCCCCGGCGCCTCGGCGACCAGAGCACCGGTGCCCGCGAGTTCGCCCCCGACCTCGGCGACGACGAAGCGGTGGCCGCGGCCGGCGTAGCTGGCGGCGATGTCGTCCAGGTCGGGGTTGCGCCCCTCGTCAAT
>JBBSNJ010000424.1:0-3979 GCA_038232775.1 Thermomicrobiales bacterium | reverse complement strand
CGGTGATCGCGAATCCGATACCGGCAGTATGCCACCGTTGCCCCGGCCGGAGGCCAGCGCGGGCCGGGAGAGCGGGACGCTCAGTCCGTCGCTTCGTCCTCGGGCGCCCGCTGCCAGGGAACGGCGCTCGTTTGGTGGCGGAGCGCGCGTAGCTCGTCGCTCCAGCGGACGGGGTAGGGGACGGGATCGTCGAGACGACGGTGCGGCTCGGGCAGGGCCGCGAGCGCGGCGGCGGCGCGGTCGCGGATCTCCGCCAGCGGGGGAGGGGCGGCGACGACTCGGCCGTCGACCAGGATCGGCTGGAGGAGGGGGACGGCGTCGGGCGGTGGCGGCTCGGTCTCGAGCTGGATGACGTCCTCGGCGAAGTCGCCGACGCGGTAGACCTGTTTCTTGCCCGGCCAGGTGCTCTTGGCCCCGGCGAGCTTGATCCGACCCTCCTCGCCGGTCGAGGTCGGGTCGGCGTCGTACCAGACCAGCTTGTAGACGGCGCCGAGGGCGCCGCCGGCGATGCCCCGCTCCGGGGAGCCGGCACCGACGCCGAGGCTAGTACCGACGCCGAAGCCGTCGAGCGGGGCGCCGCGGCGCAGGAGGTCGGCGATCCGCCATTCATCGAGATCGCCGCTGGCGAGGATCTGGACGTCGGAGAGTCCCGACTGGTCGAGGGCGTCGCGGACGAAGCGGGCATCGGCGGCGAGGTCACCGCTGTCGAGGCGGACGGCGGCGAGGCGGTGGCCCAGGTGCTGGCGGGCGTCGGCGGCGACGGCGATCGCGGTCGCGATCGAGCGGCGGACGTCGTAGGTGTCGAGGAGGAGGGTGTAGGGATCGAGGGCGGCGGCGACGGCGCGGAAGGCGTCGGTCTCGTTGGCGAAGGCCTGGACGAGGGCGTGGGGGATGGTACCGGCGGCGGGGATGTCGTAGCGGCGGGCGGCGGCGACGAAGGAGGTGGCGGCGCAGCCGGCGATCGCGGCCGAGCGGGCGACGAGCAGCGGCTCGGCGGCGCGGCGGAGGGCGAACTCGGAGACGGGTCGGCCGCGGGCGGCGAGGACGACGCGGGCCGCTTTGGTCGCGATCAAGGTGGCGCGACCGATGGCGTGGAGGAGTCCGGCCTCGATCAGCAGCGCTTCGGTGAAGGGGGCGGTGACGCGCAGCAGGGGGGCGGGCGGGAAGGCCAGGCTCCCCTCGGGCATCGCCAGCAGCTCCCCGCTGAAGCGCAGGCGGCGCAGCTTTTCCAGGAACGCGGGCGCGTACCCCTTTCGCTGGGCGAGGAAGGCGAGGGCGTCGTCGTCGTAGCGGAAGCCGCGGACGAAGTCGATCGCCGCTTCGAGACCGGCGACCAGGAGGTAGGTTCCGGCGAAGGGGTGCGAGCGGGTGTAGAGATCGAACGTGGCGGGGCCGCTCAGCCCGGCCCGCCAGGCGACGTAGGCGGCATCGAGGTGGTAGAGGTCGAGGGTGAGGCCGGTGGCGGGTGGGGCCTGGGGGGTCATGTGAGCTCCGGGTGGCGGGTGACGAACGACGGGTGGACGTTGATGGAGAACACAATCCGGGTGATCAGTGGCGTTTGGCGGAGCGGTGCCCTCACCCCCAGCCCCTCTTCCGCTGCGGCGGGAGAGGGGAGCCTTCAGCTGCCGGAGCGCCATGGTTCAACCGAATTCCGGCCAGGACGGATGGTCGCTGGCGCGTGCCGGCTGCCGTCTCGGCGGTTCAGTCCCCCCGCTTGATTCAGCTAGACGCCCTCGAAGGGGTTCGGGGATCGCTCCTAGCCAGCGGTTACAGGCTTCCAAACTCCTCCCCGCCGGCGGCTCACGACCGACTCCCAACTACCACCGGTCACTCCTCAAACTCTACGGGAGGGCGGCGATGATGCGGACGCCGTTGAGGGCGAGGTGGTAGAGGAAGACGCGGTGGAAGAAGTCGTCGGGGTGGGGGAGGGCGCCGGCGGCCCCGGCTTGGTCGGGGGGGAGGTCGTAGGTATCGACGCCGGCGGCGGGGACGACCACGTCGAGGGTGGGGTGGTTGTGGGCGTTGACGCGGAGGCGGAGGTGCATCGCGAGCTGGTAGACGCAGAGGTCGGTGCAGTTGCCGACGACGACCGCCGTGCGCAGCTCGGGGTGGGCGTCGAGCCAGGGATCGAAGCCGGTGGCGAGGGCGGGGTGGAGCGAATTCTTCTCGAAGACGGCGAAGCTCGCGGCGAAGGACAGATCGCGCAGCTCGGGAATCGTCTCCGCCTCGGCGGTGCCCTGGATGCAGTGGGGGGGCCAAGCCCCGAACTCGGGGGCGGCCGGGTGATGGGTGTCTTGAGTCAGGACGAAGTGGCGGACGCCGAGGGCGTGGGCGCAGCGGAAGAGGTCGGCGACGGGTTCGGCGAGGGCGCCGACGCGGGGGGACGCGAGGGGACCTTCCTGGCAGAAGCCGCCGATCATGTCGGTCGAGAAGATGGCGGTGCTGGCCGGGTCGGCGGCGACCTGGGCCAGGGGGAGGGGGGCCAACCGGTGGAACCAGTCGTCGATGAAGGCCGGGATCGGGACGGCCGGCTGAGGGGACGGAGCGTTGGCTGGGCGGGTCGCGCTGGTCATCCGGGATCCTCGGCGGGTGCGGCAAGGCGTGGCCGGCGGCCGGAGCGTCGGCGGCACCGGGGGGCGGACTCCAATCATTCTCCGCGAGACGCGATCGCGACGGCAAGCAGCGGCCCTCAGGGACCGGCGCAGAGTGGTGCATCCTCGACTGGGCGCAGCACGGCGAGCGCGATCAGGGTCATCACGGCGAGCGAGAGGACCGCGGCGGGGCGGCCCCAGCGGAGAACGTCGACGACGGTCGCCCAGAGCAGAGGCCCGGCGACCGCGGCGAAGCGGCCGACCAGGGCGTAGAGCCCGAAGAACTGCCCGATTCGGGCCGGTGGGGCGAGCCGGAGGAGGAGGGGGCGGTCGGCCGCCCAGGCGCCGCCGAGGGCGAAGCCGGTGATCGGGGCGACGCTCCAGAAAGTCCAGCCCGGCGCCCCGATCAGGGGGATCGCGGCGCTGATCGCGAAGACGAGGAGCCAGAGGACGAGCATGCGGTCGAGGGTCCGCTTCGGTCCGACCCGGTCGACGAGGCGGCCCCCGGCGAGGCCGCCGACGATCCCGGCGACGATGCCGAGGAGGAGGAGCAACTGGGTCTCGGTTGCGTCGAAGCCGATCTCGGCGGTGGCGTAGATCGCCATGAACGCGACCAGGGTGTTGGCGGCGTCGGCGTAGAAGAGGCGGGCGACGAGGAGACGCGCGAGACCGGGCGCCGACCGGGCGGCCCGCGCCGTCCGCCCGAGCGCGGCCGGAAGCGCGTCGAGGGAAAGCGCCCACGGCGGGGCGAGGCGGGGCGTTGCCGGATCGGGGATCCAACGGAGGGCGGGGAGGATCAGGAGGGGGAGGGCGAGGGCGGTGAGGCGGAAGATGGTCGGCTTGGCGGTGGGGTCGCGGGCAAGGACGAGGAGCCCGAGGGCGATGCCGGTGATCGCCCCGGCGTAGCCGACGGCGATGCCGACGCCGCCGACGGCGCCGCGGGTGGCGGGGGTGCTGACGGCGGGGAGGAGGGCGTCGGCGAAGACGCCGGCGCTCTGTTGGGCGACGGCGGCGACGACGAAGGCGGCGATGGCGACGGGGAGGGGGCCGAGGCCGAGGGTGGCGGTGGCGGCGGCGCAGAGCCCGATCGCGGCGGCGAGGAGGGGGAGGCGGCGCGGGGTGTGGTCGAAGAGGAGGCCGAGCAGAGGCGCGGCGATGATCATCAGGCCCATGGCGCTGCTCGTCGCCAGGGCGTAGACGCTGTCGCGGGCGCCGCGGTCCTCGACCAGCCAGAGGGGGAAGTAGAGGGAGACGACGTTGATCGAGAAGAGGAGGAGGGCGAACTCGATCAGCGCCCAGCCGGCGACGGCGCGCTTCTGGGGGGCAGCGGCCGGGGTGCGATCGGCGGTGGTGGGGGCCGCTCCTTGCAGCGCCATCGTTGCCCTCCG
>JBBSNJ010000423.1:0-3996 GCA_038232775.1 Thermomicrobiales bacterium | reverse complement strand
CGCGGCCCACGCCCCGAGCGCCTCGACCCCCGGCTCGATCGCGACCCCGGAGGCGAACGTCGGGGCCTCGGCCAACGGCGGCGGCGGCGGCGCCCCGGAGGGGCTCCGCCAGCGGGCGATCCCGAACCCGACCAGCCCGAGCTGGACGACGAGGAGTGCCCAGAGCAAGCGCCCGGCGCGCCCCGTTCCGGCGGCCGGCGGCGCCTCGATCACGGCCGGCCCCCGCTGCCGCGGGAGCAGCCCGGGAACGTCGGCGCGGCACCGCTCCCCCCGGTTCGTCCCTGGCGCCTTACCTCGCCCCCGGTCCCCGCGCCCGGAGGCGGCGGCGCGGTCCGCGAGGCGCCATCGGCCAGCCCCCTGACGGGAGGCGCCGGCAGCCGCGGGCTCATCCTCGGGCCGTCCCCGCGACCCCCGGGCTGGCCCCGGCCGCTTCGTGGCCCATCCGCTCGACGACCTCGTCCGCGCCGCCGCCGGGGCCGACGACCTCCCGCGGGATCGTCAGCGCCAGCAGCGCCGCCAGCCCCGCCAGAATCCCGAGCGAACCGAGCGCGATCTGGATGCCGACCGCATCCGCCAAGCGCCCGGTCAGCGGCACGCCGATGCCGCCGGTGATGAAGCCGAGCCCGAGGATCACGCCCGACATCACCCCGACCCGACCGGGCACCAGCTTCTGGGCCATCACCAGCGTCACCGAGAGGCTGGCGTCGGCTGTGACGCCGAAGAGGGCGCCGGTCAGCAGCGCCCACGGCCCCGGCACGCCGACGAAGAGGAGCAGGGCGGGGATCGCCAGCGCCAGCGAGCCGACGATCACCCGCCGCTGCCCGAGCCGGTCGGCCAGCGCCCCGCCGAGCAAGGTGCCGACGGCGCCGGCCAGGATGATCGTCGTCACCAGCGGGCCGTAGAACCCCGGCGAGTAGCCGAGGTCGGCGTACCAGAGGGGGATGAACTGGACGACCGAGAAGAAGGCCCACGACCGGAGCATCGTCACCCCGACCACCCGCGCGACGGCGCTCCAGGCGGGTCTCGCGGCGGCGACTACCGTCCGCGCCGCCCCGGCCGCGGCGCGGACCCGCCGCGCCTGCTCGACGAAGCGCATCTGGGAGAAAATCAGCGCCGCCACCAGGGCGCCCGGCACCACCAGCGCCGCCGTCCCCCGTGGTCCGAACAGCGCCAGCAGGGCGACCGCGACCAGCGGCCCGAGCGCCCAGCCGGAGGTGCCGCCGACGGTGTAGAGCGACATCGCGCCGTTCTTGTAGCGGTCGTCGGAGACGAGCGAGGCGTTCGAGGCGCCGAGCGGGTGGTAGGCGCCGGAGGCGATGCCGGCCAGCCCGGCGAAGAGGAGGAAGACAGGCCAGCTCGGGGCGAAGCCGTAGGCGGCGACGAAGACGACGTGCCAGAGGAGCACCACCGAGGCGAACCAGCGGCGATCCCAACGGTCGACCAGGTGGCCGAAGAGGGGCTGGGTGAGGGAGGCCATCCCGGTGTAGGCGGTGGCGGCGAGGCCGACCTGGGCGTTGCTGAGGTCGAACCGGCCCTGCATCGTCGGGAAGAGCATCGGCAGCACGCCACCGAACATGTCGTTCGTGAAGTGGCCGAGCATCAGCACCAGCAGCGCCCGGTTCCGCAGCGCCAAGGCCATCGACGACACCGAGCCCTCCTCTTCCCCGGCCGCGCGACGCCGTGGCCCCCGGGCACCCCTCGCTCGCGGCATCATCCCACGAGCGCCGGTTCGCCGTCGCCCGCCGCCTGACGGGACGCGGGGCCGAGCGATCGTCGAGGGCGCCCGGCGGGACGGGCGGTCGCGGCGGATCGAGGATCGAGCCCCGAACGGCGACGACGAACCTGGCCGCGGTCGGGCGGGCGGTGGCGCCATTGGCGCGCCGGGCGATCAGCCGGCGTTCGTCTGATACGAACGTCGGGTGGAGGCTTCGTGTGCGTGTCGCCGGCGACGGCCCTCCCCCCCCACCCTTCGCCCGCCGCGGCGGGCAAGGGGAGCCGAGTCCCCGGCGGGGGGCGAACCGGCACTGATCATCCGAACTCCGGATCAGGCGCCGAAGAAGTAGCGGGTCAGGTGGAAGAAAATCGGCGCGGCGAAGCAGAGGGAGTCGATCCGGTCGAGGACGCCTCCGTGGCCGGCGATCAGGGTGCCGAAGTCCTTGACGCCCCGGTCGCGCTTGATCGCGGACAGGGTCAAGCCGCCGGCGAACCCCATCAGGGCGATCACCAGCGAGAGCAGCGCCGCCTGCCAGGGGGCGAAGGGGGTCACCCACCAGAGGCCGGTGCCGAGCAGGGTGGCCGAGGCGATGCCGCCGAGGAAACCCTCCCAGGTCTTGTTCGGGCTGACGGTCGGGGCGATCGGGTGCCGGCCGAAGAGCTTGCCCCAGACGTATTGGAGCACGTCGCTGCCCTGGACGACGACCGCCAAGAAGAGGAGCAGCTTGGCGTTCTCGCCGGCGTAGCCGTCGAGGTCGAGGATCAGCAGGGCGGGGGCGTAGCTGACGCAGTAGACGCAGATCATCAGGCCCCATTGGATCGTCGCCGTCCGCTCCAGGAAGCGCTCGGTGCGTCCGGCGAGTGCGCTCCGGACCGGGAGCAGCAAGAAAGCGTAGACGGGGATGAAGATGCTGAACAGGCCGTACCAGTCGATCCAGAGCAGCCCGTACTGGATGGGGGTCAGGCCGAAGAAGATCCAGAGCAGGGCGCGGTGGTCGCCCGCTCCGGTCGGGGCGAGGGTCATGAACTCCCGCAGGGCGAGGAAGGAGACGAGGGTGAAGAGGACGATCGAGCCGCGGTCGCCCGTCAGCAGCGCCAGCGCGAAGAGGGCGCACATCGCCCACCAGGCGCGGACGCGGGCGTTGAGGTTGGCGACCGTCCGCTGGCCCGACTCGCTCCGGACGCGGCGGGCGAGGACGGCGCCGACGACGCTGGCAACGACGAGGACGGCGAGGATGCCGCCGCCCAGCCAGATCAGCTCGCGGTCGAGCGGGAGGCTCACGCCGGCTCCAATCGCGCCACCGCCGCCCGCGCCCGCTCCAAGAAGGTCTCCTTGGTCTCGCCGGCCTCGAGCCGCAGCGGCGGTCCGAAGCTGACGCAGCCGAGGAGCGGCACCGGGACCGCCTCGCCCTTGGGCAGGATGCGGTGGAGGTTGTGGAGGTGGACGGGGACGAGCGCCACCTCCGGTCGCTGCCGGGCGAGGTAGTAGAGCCCGCCCTGGAAGGGGGCCATGCCGCCGCCGCCGCCGCGGGTTCCCTCCGGGAAGAGGATCAACGAGTCGCCGTCGTCGAGCGCCGCCACCATCCGCTCGAGCTGGGCGCGGAGGCGGCCGAGGCCGACCCCGCCGCGCTCGACCAGCAGCGCCCGGAAGACCCCCTCCGCCAGGGAGCGGCGGAGGCGGCTGGCGGTCCAGTCGTCGGCGGCGGCGACCGGGCGCGTCCGGGCGCGGAGCGGTGCCGGCAGCGCCGCCCAGATCAGGACGAAATCGAGGTGGCTGGCGTGGTTGGCGAAGTAGACGCGGCGGCCGGGGGCCGGGGCGGTCTCGACCCAGCGGACTCAGGCGCCGAGGGCGCGGGTCAGCAGCGCGACGACGCCGGCGACGGCGGCGGTCACCCCGCCGCCAAGTCGGCGGCGATCCGGCGCAGGCGGCGCCCGATCGTCAGCCAGCCGCCGGCGACGACGATCACGAGCGCCGCCGCCAGCGCCGCGCCGCCCGAGCCGCCGGCGGCGGTCGCCCCGGCCGCGACCAGGCAGCCGGCGAGCAGGACGTGCATCCGGCGGGGTTTGGCCATCGGACCGCCGAAGTGGTGGGAGACCCCGGCCGCGGCGCCGAGCGTCCGGACGTAAGCGACGAGCAGGGCGGTCGCCCCGGCCGCCCATCCGAGCGCGGGTCCCCACGCGAGGTCGGGGATGGCGTAGCCGGCGGCGGCGAACAGCGCCAGATCGGCCAGGCGGTCGGGCAGCTCGTTGAAGAGCTCGCCGGTCGGCGAGCGGAGCCCCCCT
>JBBSNJ010000422.1:0-3997 GCA_038232775.1 Thermomicrobiales bacterium | reverse complement strand
GGAGAGGACAGCGTTCATCTGGTCCGTCTCGCCCAGCAGATCCTCGATCAGCTCGCGCTCCCGGGGGTCGGTCAGTCCGCGGAGGTGGACCTCGGCGTCGGCGCGGATCAGCGTCAGCGGCGTTTTCAGCTCGTGGGAGGCGTCGGCGATGAACGCCCGCTGACGGGCGAACGCCTCCCGGGCCGGCCGCAGCGCCCGACCGGCCAGGAACAGCCCGCCGACCCCCGCCAACGCGAGCGCGCCGAGCCCGATCGGGACGAGGACCAGACCGAGGACGTTGACCGCGTCCCGCTCGGCCCGCCGCGAGCGCCCAAGCTGGACGACGCCGGACACGCCCTCGGCCCGGATCACGGGCGCGCTCGCGACCCGTGACTCGCCCATCGGCCCCTCGGTCGTCGTCACGATCGTGCGGCCCTGCCGCGCGGCCTCTCGCGCCGCCGCGAGGGAGGGGAGCCCCATCTCGGGGGCGGTGGGATCGCGGAAGAGGACGCGCCCGTCGCTCGCCAGCTCGACCGACCCGTATTCCTCGGTCTCGGACGTCATCGGGATCTCGGCCATCGTCTGCCCGCTGGCGACCGCTTGGGCGAAGACTTCGGCCTCCTTCGTCAGCGCCCGGTCCTGCTGCCGGGCGTTCTCGTTCCAGAAGCCGACCAGCACGACGACGCCGAAGAGGAGGAGGATGACGGCCAGGACGCCGACGTAGGCGAACGTCAGGCGCCACCGGATGCGGTCGAACATCAGCCCTGCCCCGGGGGATCGAAGGCGTAGCCGACGCCGCGCACGGTGCGGATGTAGGACGGCGCCCCGTCCCGGTCGAGCTTGCGCCGCAGATACGAGACGTAGAGATCGACGACGTTGGCGTAGGTCTCGCTCGATCCGCCCCAGACGGTGTCGAGCAGGACCGAGCGGCGGTAGACGCGGCCCGGTCGCTGCATCAACGTTGCCAGCAGCGCGAACTCCTTGGCCGTCAGCTCGATCCGGGCGCCGGCCCGGCGGACCACGTGCCGGGCGGGATCGAGCGCCAGGTCGCCGCCGGTCAGCACGTGGTCGGCGGGGGCCTCGCGCGGGCGGCGGGCCAGCGCCCGCACCCGCGCCAGCAGCTCGGCGAAGGCGAAGGGTTTGGGCAGGTAGTCGTCGGCACCGGCGTCGAGCCCTTCGACGCGGTCCTCGATCTGGTCGCGGGCGGTCAGCATCAGGACCGGGACCCCGTGGCCGGCGGCGCGCAGCCCCTTGACCAGCCGGACGCCGTCGAGGTCCGGCAGCATCCAGTCGACGATCAGGAGGTCGAACGGTTCGGCCAGGGCGCGCGCCAAGCCCGACCGCCCGTCGCCGGTCGTCTCCGCGGCGTAGCCCTCCTCGCCGAGCACCCGGCCAATCCGGTCGGCGAGGCGGGCCTCATCCTCCACGATCAGGATGCGCAGCATAGAAACAGGGTAGCACGTCGCGGTCGCGACCCGGCGACGCCCCCCCGCCGCTTCCTGTGGAAACCCTCACGCTCGCCAAAGGCGGCTCTTATCGACCCCGCCCCAGACTGGGATGGGGAGCAATCAGCCCCGACCGCCGGCAGCCGCCGGCGGTCGTAGTCGTCGCTCGTTCCGTGGCGGGCGGCGACCACCGCGACAATCGTCAGGAAGGACCGGCATGTCTCCGACACGACGTCAGCTCCTCGGTTCGGCATTGGGGCTCGGTGCTCTGGTGCCGGCTCTCGCCTCGTGGCCCCCTGATCGCGCCCCAGCGGCAGGCGGACGAGCGGCGTCCGGTTCCGGTCTCGCCGCGCTAGCCGCGGTCGCCTGCCCGGGGGAGTGGGGCGAGCTCTTCTCCGGCGACGTCACGAGGCGGACGACGGCCGGATTCTCCGGCGACCGGCGCTCGCCGGCGGGAGTGGCCCGATGATCGACCTCGACGCGCTGCTCTTCTGGGACCACGACGGTCGGCCGTTTCGCACGGTGGGCGGCGTCGCCGCCCTCGCCCCCGCCGATCGCCGTCGCCGCTCGCGGTGGGAGCTGGCGACCGACAGCCCGGCCGGCCTGACCCTCGCCGTCGCGGCCGAACCGGTCGCGGACGGCGTCCTCTCCCTGACGGTGACGCCGTCGGACCCCGAGGGGGTGGCCGCGCTCGGGGCGGAGATGCCGGCCGCGGCAGGGGAGCGATTCTTCGGGCTCGGCGTGCGCTTCGGTCCCCTCGACCTCGCGGGCCAGCTCCTCCACACCTGGGCCGAGGACCAGGTCGGGAAGCGGGGGCGCGGCAGCACCAGCTACGCCCCTACCCCTTTCCTCCTCTCCAGCCGCGGCTACGGTCTGCTGCTGGAGACGACGGCGCGGGCCGAGTTCGACCTGCGGGCTACCGACCAGGGGAGCTACCAGTTCCGGGTCGAAGGCGGGGAGCTGCGTGTCCTGCTGATCGCCGGCCCCGAGCCGCGGGCGATCCTCGAGCGGCACGCCCGGCTCGTCGGCTTGCCGCCGCTGCCGCCGCGCTGGGCGTTCGGCGTCTGGCAGAACCTGATCGGCGGTCAGGAGCGGGTCGAGGCCGACCTGGCGCGGCTGCGGCGGGACGGGGTGCCGGTCGACGCCCTCTGGATCTACGACGCGACCGCCGAGGGGACCGACTTCGGCTGGCCCTGGCAGATCTACCGCCCGATCGCGCCGGGGACGTACCCGGACCTGCCGGCGCTGATCGCCCGGCTGCACAGCCAGGGCTTGAAGGTGCTCGGCTACCTCAACCACTACCTCTATCCGGGGACCGCTGGCTACGACGAGGCGGCGGCGAACGGCTTCGTCGTCGCCGGGGAGGACGGCGCACCCCTGATCGGGCGTTGGAGCTTCGGGCCGCGCGCCCTCCTCGACTTCACCAACCGGGATGCCACCGCCTGGTGGCAAGCGCGGGTCGGCCGGGCGCTGGCCGAGGTCGGCTTCGACGGGGCGATGCTCGACTTCGGCGACGGCGCGCCGGCGGCGGCCCGCTACGCCAGCGGCGAGCCGGGCGCCCTCGTTCACAACCGTTACCCGGTCCTCTACCACCGCGCCACCCACGAGGCGGCCGAGACTGCAAAGCCGGGCGACGCCGCCTTCTTCGCCCGCGGCGGCTACAGCGGCAGCCAGGCGTCCACCACCGCCCGCTTCACCGGCGATCAGGACCGCAGCTGGGACCGCCACGAAGGGCTGCCGGCGGTCGTCGCCGCGATGCTCAGCGGCGGGCTCTCGGGCTGGCCCTACTGGGGACCGGACATCGCCGGCTTCTTCAACCGGGGCGAGAAGCTGGACGACGAGTTCCCGCAGCGCCGGAGCGAACGCCGCCGGGGCGAAAAGGAGCTCTGGACGCGGTGGGTTCAGGTGGGAGCCTTGTCGCCGACGATGCGCGACATGCGCGGGGCGATGCGCGACTCGATCACGCTCTGGACCGATGTCGAGACGCTCGTCCTCTACCGCGCCTACGCCCGGCTCCACTCGGCCCTCGTGCCCTACCTCCACCGCCAAGCCGAGACGGCGCACGCAACTGGCCTGCCGATCGTCCGCCCTCTCTTCGTCGACTTCCCGGCCGAAGCGGAGACCTATGGCCTGGACGACCAATACCTCCTCGGCGGCGACCTGCTGGTGGCGCCGGTGCTCGAACCGGGGGCAGTCGAGCGCCGCTGCTACCTGCCGACCGGCGATTGGCGGGACTACTGGACGGGGGATATTTCCTCCGGGCCGGGCTGGATCACGGTGCCGGCCCCGGTCGAGCGGGTGCCGCTCTTCGTCCGCGAGGGGGCGACCGTCGAGCTCCCGTCGCCGGAGTTGCTCTTCGCGCCGGCTTCACCGGTCGAGGAGTCGTCCCCTTGACCTGGCCCCTCGCATTGCAGGGTTACCGGCGGGGTGTCGGCCTGGGGCGGCGAACCGGCGGAACCGGCTGAACTGGTGTGTCTACGCCCGCCCGTCCGTGCCGACCAACGGCAGCCGCGGCTGGACGTCCGCCTCCCAGCCGACCTGGGCGCCGCGGCGGATCGCGTAGGCGGCAGCGC
>JBBSNJ010000421.1:0-3998 GCA_038232775.1 Thermomicrobiales bacterium | reverse complement strand
CGAACATGGAATCGGGGTCTGCCGACTGCCGTCTGCCGTCTGCCGTCTCCGTCACACCCCCGCTGCCCGCGCCTGCGCCCGCCCCAGCACCGAGATCAGCCCATAGGTGGCGACGTAGACCAGCGCCCAGAGGATGAACATGTAGGTCGTCCCCAGCGAGTAGCGGGAGAAGGTGATCGCCGCCTCGAAGGCCCGCACCTGGAGCGCCATCGTGGCGTCGCCCGGCCCGCCCTGGGTCAACACCTGGATGATGTCGAAGACTTTGAGCGAGTCCATGAAGCGGAAGATGACCGCCACCAGGATGTAGGGCCAGAGCATCGGCAGCGTCAGGTTCCGGAACGTATACCAGAACCCGGCGCCCTCGACCGCGGCCGCCTCGAACGGCGCCCGCGGCAGGGAGCGCAGCCCCGCCAGCACCAGCAGCGCCACGAACGGGGTGTAGATCCAGACGTCGACCAGGATGATCGAGAAGAGCGCCCAGCCGGGGCTCCCCGTCCACTCCTGGTTGCCGAGCCCAAACGGCGAGAGCAGGTAGTTCAGGACCCCGACCGTCGGCAGCATCATCAGCCGCCAAATGATCGCCCCGATCACCGGCGCGATCATCAGCGGCATGATCAGCAGCCGCTCCAGCACCCGGCTGAGACCGGTCGACCGGACCAGCAGCAAGGCGACCCCGACCCCGACCACCGTCTCGACCAGCGTCGCCCCGACCGCGAACTGCCCGGTCAGCAGCGCGCTCTGCCAGAACGCGTCGTCGGTAAAGATCTCCCGAAAATTCTCGAACCCGACCCACTCCCGGCCCGGCCGGTTCGCGCGGTAGTTCTGGAAGGCGTAGGTGGCGCCGACCACGAACGGGTAGAGAATCCCGATCGTCAGCGCGATCGCCGGCAGCACCAACAGGTAGGGCCGAGCCCCCCGCCGCCAGGCCGGGACCGTGACCGGTCCCCCCTCGAATCTCGCCGGCGCGCTGCTCATGGCTCGTCCTTCGGGGGCGTTAGGCGTTGGGCGACAGGCGACGGGAGCGGGCGATCGCGATCGCGGCGCGGCCGTGGTCCGTTCGGGGCTGAAGACCCCGAGCTACGGACGAACCCGGCTGACCACTGGCGGCCTGTCAGCGAGCGCTCCGGCCCCCTCTAGGGGTTCGTCGGCTCAGGCCGGTCCCTTTCGGGCCGGGCGGCAGGACCGGGGCGTGACGATCACGCTCCGCACCACCGCCGCCCGAACTCCGCCCGTCCAGCCTCTCCTTTATTCGACCGTGGACTCGATGTCCTCGACCAGCGCGTCGAGCGTCTCTTGGGCGTCGGCGCCGCCGTAGATCTCTTGCAGCGCCTCGGCCCAGAGGGTCGTCGCCTCGAAGAAGGCTGGCTGCGGCGTGAAGAGGATCTGGGTCTGGTCGATCACGGTGTTGAAGGTGTCGAGGAAACCGATCTGGGACGCCATCCGGTCGACGAAGGCGGGATCCTCGACGATCGAGGCCCGGACCGGGTCGATGTGCTCCTGCTCCAGCGCCGCGAAGCGGAGGTGCTCCTTGCCCGTCGCCCACTGGAGGAAGAGCCAGGCCGGGCTCTTGTTCTCCGACTGGGCGCTCATCCCGAGCGACCAGATCCACTGGTTGGTCAGCAGCGAGCCGTCCGGGCCCTTCGGCCCCGGGTGCCAGCCGACCTTGCCGCCGGTCGCCTCGTTGTTGAAGTAGCCGAGGATGTCGGCGTCGTAGATCATCGCCGCCTTCTGGGCGCCGAGGTCGTTGCCGACGTCGTACCAGTAGTAGTTGGTCCAGTTCGGCGGGCCGGACGCCTTGAGCATCTGGGCCCACTTGTCGGTGAAGGCGACCGCCACCTCCGAGTTCATGACCGGCACCACGTTGCCGTCCTGGACCTCGAAGTCCTTGCCCCCCTCGCGCGAGTACTGGGTCATGAAGCCGGGGTGGATCGTCGCCCACTGCCGGGAGCCGCGGGCGCCGATCCCGTACATGTCGGGGTAGCCGGCGCCGGGAGCCTTCTCGGCCAGCGTTTGGGCCAGCTCGATCATCTCGTCGAAGGTCTCCGCCGGCTTGACGCCGAGCTTGTCGAAGACCTCCGTGTTGTACATCACGGTGTTCGTCTCGAAGCCCCAGGGCAGCGCGTACTGGCCGCCGGTGCCGAGCGGGTCGCCGACCTCCAGGCTCCACTGGTCCGCCTGGCGCAGGTTCGGGTAGATGTCCTCCCAGTCGTACTCCGGGTTGGTCGCCGAGGCGTTCTCGATCCAGGGGCCGAAGTCTTCCAGGTAGCCCGGCGGGCCGTACTGCCAGACGAAGTAGGCGCCGAGCATGAAGACGTCGTACGACGGCTGCCCCGACTGGAGGTCGACCGTCAGCTTCTCGAAGTAGTTGCTCTCCGGGAACTTGTCGCGCTGGACGGTGATCCCGGTCAGCTCGGTGAAGGCGTCGAGGTCGGCCTCTAGCGCCGTCGTGTAGGGGTGCTCGTTGAGCAGCGCCCGGATCGTCGTTCCGTCGTGGCGCTTCCAATCGAACGCGCCGGTGACGTCCCCGGCCCCGGTCGCCTGCGCCCCGACCAACGTCGGCCGCGGCAGCGCGCCACCCGCCAGAGCGGCGGCACCGAGGCCGAGCCCCAACGCCCGCCGCCGCGAGAACGGCGCCCCGAGTGATCCCGTCCGAAGTGAGCGATGATCGCGAACCATGCCGATCTCCTCTCCTGCCGTCGGCGGCGACCGCCGTGGTCGTCGCCATCCACCGAACAGAGAACCCTGGAGTCGCGGGGCGCCGCGGGCGCCGGTGTCAGTTGTTGTTATCATCTCCGCCTGAGATTTTCGCACTCTAGCATGGGACGGCCCCGCTGGCAAGCGCCGGCAGCCACCACCCCACCACGCCCTCGCTCCGGCGCTCGGCTGCCTCCGCCGACGCTCCGCCGACGCGAGACACCTAACCGCGGCGATTCATCGCGGTCGCCACAGAAAGGTGAGGAGCGGACCGGAAAAGAGATCCCCGTGGGAGATGCAAGATGAGTTCGGAACGCTGCACCTCGAGCGGAGGGGCGGCCGTTCTGCACCCCCGCTGGCCGGCCTCCGGCCGGTCGCCCCCACCCTAGCGCGCAAGTGCTATGATCTGATCTCAGCAGGACGTGTGATCTTCCCGCCGCGTCGAGCACCGCGACCTCCCCCCACCGCCGTGCCCGGGGACCGATGGGGCAACGATGGCCACCACCACCGTCAAGGTCGACAACCTGGACCACGACGCGCCGGCCGTGGTCGGCGGACTCGCCCCGGCCGACCGCCGCGACCGGATCGCCGAGCACGTCCTCGCCCACGAGTCGGTCGCCGCCCGCGACCTCGCCCGCCGCTTCGACGTCAGCCTGATGACCGTCCACCGCGACCTCGACGAGCTGGAACGGCAGGGGGTGCTGCGCAAGTTCCGGGGGGGCGCCACGCCGCAGCCCTCATCCCTCTTCGAGAGCAACGTTCGCTACCGCCTCTCCGCCGCCCGCGCCGAGAAGGAGGCGCTGGCCCGCTTCGCTCTCGGCCTGATCGAGCCGGGCCAGGCCGTCCTCCTCGACGACGCCACCACCACCCTCGCCCTCGCCCGCCTCCTCCCCGAGCTGGCCCCGATCACCGTCATCTCCAACTACCTGGCGACGATCCAAATCCTGCGCGGGGCCCCCGGCGTCCGCCTGATCGCCCTCGGCGGCGAGTACTTCCCCAGCCACGACTCGTTCACCGGCGTCGTCTGCGAGGCCGCCATCGCCGCCCTCCGGGCCGACGTCTTCCTGATGTCGACCTCGGCAGTCTGCGGCGGCGTTGCCTACCACCAGGAGCAGGAGATCGTCGCCGTCAAGCGGGCGATGCTGGCCGCCGCCGCCAAGCGCGTCCTCCTGATCGACCACGGCAAGCTCGGCAAGACCGCCCTCCATCGCCTCGCCCCCCTCGCCGACTTCGACCTCGTCGTCGTGGGGGGCGGGGGGGGCGGGCCCGGGGGGGGGGGGCGGGGGGGCGGGCGCGGCCGCGGG
>JBBSNJ010000420.1:0-4002 GCA_038232775.1 Thermomicrobiales bacterium | reverse complement strand
CACCGCCGGAGCGAGCGGTGGGGGCTGCGGCGGCTGGGGCAGCTGATCGGGGCGCGGTGGCCGGAGGTGCGCGTTGTGGTGGCGGTGGGAATGGACGGCCAAGCGACGAGCCGCGGCTGAGGAGCGGCCGATGGGCAGAGGAGTGGCGGGGACCACGGTGGGGCGCGCCGGCGGTCTCCAATGCCCCGATCCAGGGCCGGTTTGCGCCGCGGCGGAGTGAGGCAGAGCGAGCGGCGGCACGCGAAAGGCTTAACCCTCGGCGGGCGCCGAGGCGATAGGATCGGCGCCCGGCACCGGTTTCGTTCCGGCCCAGCGGCGAGAGGCGAGAGCGGGCGCGAACGCCGCCTGAGAGCGCTCGTTGAGCGCGCGAGAGAAGGAGAGCGGCCATGGACATGCATCGTGACGAGGCGCTGACCAAAGGCTTGTCTGGAGGAAACCTGTCGCGTCGGGGCGCGCTGGGACGCCTGGGCGGGGCCGGTGCCGCCGCCCTCGCCGCGGCGGCTGGGGTGCAGCCGGTCCGGGGCCAGGAAGCGGGCGCCGGGGACGCCGCCGGGGGCCGCTTCCCGGGCGACGCCGGGGAGGCGCCGGGGACGCCGGCGGAATTGGTCGCGCCGCCCCTCCTGTTCGAGGAGCTGCCGGCCTTCGAGGACGGTCCGGCCGGGCGGCTGCGGCGGCTGACCGACTACGACCGCAACCTGTGGCTTGACGCCGGGGAAGGATGGCGAAGCGTCGGCGGCCACGTCTTCGACGTCCAGGCGTACGGGGCGACCGGGGACGGGGTGACGGACGACTGGGGGGCGTTCGCCGCCGCGATCGAGGCGATGGTCTCGCCGCTCGATCCCGACTCGACGTCGCCGGCGGGGCGGACGCTGCTGGTACCGCCCGGGCGCTACCGGCTCGGCCAAAGTCTGGTGCTGACCCGGGCCGTGCGGCTGGTCGGGGCGGTCGGGAGCGGGCCGATCGGGGATGCGGTCCTGGTGCCGGACCCCGGCATCACTGCGATCGTGGTCGAGGGGTCGGAGGCGCCGGTGCGGGGGCGGCCGGGACGGCGCGGGTTCGGAGCGACGATCGAGCGGCTGCTGATTGTTGCCGGCGGCGAGGGGACGGCGGGGGGAGCGCGGGAGAACGCCGTCCACGGGGTGCTGCTGCGGGCGCGGGCGACGCTGCGGGACTGCGCGGTGGTCGGCTTCTCGGGGGACGGCATCCACGGTGCCGACGCCGGCGGGGAGATCGCCGAGGTCGATCGGTGGGCGATCGACGGCTGCCAGGTCGTGAACTGCGGCGAGCACGGGCTCTACGTCGGGGGTGGGAGCGCGGGGGTCTGCTCCGGTTTGCTCGCGTTCGAGAACCGGAAGTGGGGGATCTTCGAGGAGAGCGAGGGAGGAAACACCTACCTCCACTGCCGGGCGATCGGCAACGGCCAAGGTCCGTTCTTCACCGCCGCCGGCAACCCGAGCCTGTTCGCCGGCTGCGCCGCGACGGCGGGGCAGGCCCGGAGCCTCTTCGCCGACGACACGATCGTGGTGGCCGGCGACCACGCCGCGGGCTACGAGGGGGGGAACACCTGGGTCGCGGCCGAGTCGCGGATGCTGCTTCGGGCGCAGGAGCCGGGGGCGGACGCGGGCGACGGGGACGGCGGCCAACCGCTGGCGACGGTGCCGACGCTGCACCTAGTCGGGGCGCCGGGTCAGACCGAACCCCACCTGCGGCTCAGCGAGCCCGGCGGCGAGCGGGTGGCGGAGTTCACCGCCGCGGGGCGGCTGCTGGTCGGGCCGGCACCGCTGACGCCGCCGCCGGGCGGGGGGCCGGACGCGCCGGACGCGATCGGGCTGGAGCCGGTGCAGGTGCAGATCAGCCACCCGGCGAGCGGGCAGGCCGCGGTCCGGTGGGTGGTCGCCGGGGAGTTCGCGGGCTGGGTCGCGCAGGCGCGCGCGATCGTCGACCTCGTCGGAGAAGGGGAAGCCGACGCCGCGCCGGCCACGAGCCGGCTGACGTTCCAGACGCCGGACGCGGCCGGTGGCGAGATCGATACGCTGACGCTGCGACAGGGGCGGGTCGGGATCGGGACGTCGGTGCCGGCACCGGCGGCGGTCCTCGAATTGGAGTCGGCGACCCAAGGGTTCCTGCCGCCGCGGCTGACGATCGAGCAGCGCGACGGCATCGTGGCCCCGCCCGAAGGACTCACGATCTACAACCGGACGACGCGGCGGTTGAACGTCTTCGACGGGGAGGCGTGGCGGGAGCTGGCGTTGGCGGCGGTCGGGGGGTAGTGGGCAGTGGGCAGTGAATGTTCGGTGCGGTCAGTCGTCGCAGGCGGGTTTTCGTGGGGACGATGCCTGCGATTTTCGATTGATGGCGGCCGGTTCGCCGCGACGCCATCATGCGGAGTCTGGTTGAACCGTTCCACTCCCGGAAGCTGAACGGGTCCCCTCTCCCTCGCACGGGAGAGGGAACGGTGGTCTGCCCCGTGCGGAGTCGAAGGGGTGATACGAACTTCGGGTGATCACGGGGGGTTCGTCCGGTGCTCCGCGACCAGGCTCCCCTCGCCCGCCGCGGCGGGCGAGGGGTCGGGGGTGAGGGCCATCGCCGCCATCACGCACACGAAGCCTTCACCCGAAGTTCGTATGAGATCTCTCGATGGGGAGGCGGAAGCGACCGGCCGGGGGGCCGATTAAGTCGGCGTGGGATCGAGGAAGCGGAGGCTGGTGAGCGGGGGGTAGGCGAGGGGGCGAGGCGCGCGCTGGAAGAGCTGGAGGAGGGCGGGGCGGTCGTCGGCGTCGAGGGCGAGGCGCTGGCGGGCGAACAGGTCGCGGATCGTTTCCCGCGAGAGGTCGTGGCGCTCGGCGAGGGCGGCGTGCCAGGCGCGCCGGTGCTCGGGGACGTCGGCGGCGGCGCGGGCGGCGTCCAGGCTCCGGAGGAGGGGGGCGAGGGCGTCGCGGTCGGCGGCGAGGGGGGCGACGAGGAGGTGGGTCACGGCCGGGAGGCCGGTCAAGACGAACCAGGCGCGGCAGAGGTCTTCGCTGAAGCCGGCCTCGGGCGGGAGGAGGGCGGCGGCGCCTTCGACGACGACGGCTTGGGCTCCGGCGGCGCCGGGGTCGGAGTCGGCCCGAAGCCAGGAAGCGGCCTCGATCCCGTAGAAGGGGCGGAGGGTGGCGCGGGCGAGGAACTCGGCGGCGGAGCTGACGTCGAGGAGGCGGACCGGCGTGCGCTCGACCTCGTCCGGGCGGACGGGGGTGCGGAGGGCGACCGCCCCCCGGCCGTCGGCGACGAGGGCGACGTCGGGAACGATGTGGTGGGTCTCCTGGAGTCGGGCGATCTCAGGGGCGGGGAGGAGGGCGACGTCGTCTGCGCCGACGTCGGGGGCGGTCAGGCTTTGGGCGGGGACGACGGTGAGGTCGGGTCCGGGGGCGACCCAGCCGGCGGCGAAGGGCTCAATCATCGGGGCGGCGGCGAGGGTGTCGTGAACGAGGAGACGCACGGGCAACTCCTGGGTGAGGCGGAGATGGCGCGTTGGGGGTCCACCCTCGGCGTTCCCGCCGGCGGCGCGGGCGCGATGGGCGGAGGTCGGGCTTCCGGTCGATCCTCGTGATCCGTCGGGCGTCGTCGCTCGCACCCCGAACCGATTGCAGGTCTGAAGCAACCGGAGGGGTAGCCGTCTCCCGCGCCCCCGGTCTCAAGGATCGGATGCAGGCGGAAGTCTTGGCTCCCGCGCTCTCGCGCACCGTTGTGCGGAGGACGGGAGTGTCGGTAGGGGTCGCGCTGTCAGCGATCCTCCTCGCCTCGGCTGAGGCTGCCCACTCCTGCGTCCGGAGGGAGGCCCCTCCCGTCCTTGATCCGATCGAGCCCGAGTCCGCGCCGGGGCGAGCCCACTACGGAGGTTCGGCCAGATCGCGGAAGGGGTCGTGGGGCCAGCGGGGGTAGGAGCCGAAGACCTTGAGGGTGGTGGAGGCGGCCGCGACGCGATCGAGGACGCGGGCGAGCGGAGGGTCGAGGCGGTGGCCT
>JBBSNJ010000419.1:0-4012 GCA_038232775.1 Thermomicrobiales bacterium | reverse complement strand
GAGCAGCCACTCCCGCGCCCAGGGCCGGACCCCGGTCCCCGATCCGACGCTCGGGCGCCCCCGTTCGGCCGCGGGCATCGCCTGCGTCGACATGCTCCCTCCCTGTGCCACGGCTCGCCGGAGGGGGCCAGCGCCCCCTCCGGCGAGCCGATCGGGTGTCGAGCTCGCGCCGCTAGGCGGCTTCGAGCGCGTCTTGGATCGACTGGGAGAACTCCTCGGGGGTCATGTCGCCGGTCAGGAGCGCCACCGAGCCGGAGTAGACCTTGTCCTCCCCGACGCCGGGCGGCAGCTCGTTCTCGATCCAGGGGAGGGCGGCCTCGGCGGTGCCGACCGTCGCCCACAGCTCCTGGATGACCGCCGGCGCGTTGGCCTCGACGGCGCCCTTGATCAGGGACATGTTGCCGTTGCTGGCCCAGATCGCGGCCGCCTCGTCGGTCGCCATCCACTCCAGCACCTCGCGCGCCGCCTCGGGGTTGTCGGCCCCGGTCGGGATCGCGAAGACGTGGGTGACGGCGCCGGTGACGTCGGCCGGGAAGGCGGCGTCCGCCATCCGGGGGAAGGGCATGATCCCGACGTCGAACGAGGGCGGGGTCTGTTCCCAGCCGGAGGCGAACCAACTGCCGGTCTGGAAGAAGGCCGCCTGGCCGGAGAGGAAGACCGCCTGCGCGGTGCCGTAGTCGTCGCCGGTGGCGCCGGCCGAGAAGGAATCGCCCTCGGCCAGACTCTGGAGGTCGGCCGCGGCCTGGACGAAGCAGGGATCGGTGAAGGACGCGCCGCTCTGCTCGATCGCCTGGTAGACGGTGGCGACGCCGCAGCGCTGGACCAAGAAGGCCATGTACCAGTGCTCGGCCGGCCAGCCGTCGATCGCGCCGAGCGCGATCGGGGCGACGTCGTTGGCCTTCAGGGTGTCGAGGGCGGCGAGGAACTCCTCGTAGTTCTGCGGCACCGCGATCCCGTTCGCCTCCAGGATCTCCGGGTTGTAGTAGATCTGCCAGCCCGTGTGGTAGGTGTAGGGGACGCAGTAGATATTGCCCTCGTAGGTGCAGGCGCGGGCGCCGG
Organism: Thermomicrobiales bacterium; assembly: GCA_038232775.1. Lineage (GTDB taxonomy): Bacteria > Chloroflexota > Chloroflexia > Thermomicrobiales > UBA6265 > JBBSNJ01. The sequence goes on along the minus strand of JBBSNJ010000419.1, from coordinate 2,953 downwards.
CCTCGGCCAGCGCGAATCGGTCCTGGTTGGCGGCCCAGAACTCGGTCAGGTCGGTCAGTTGCCCGGCCGCGGCGAAGTCGCGCGTCTGCTGGTAGCCCTCGTATTGGAGCAGGTCGGGCGGCTCGCCGCCGGCGAGGGCGGTCCGGATCACGGTGAAGAACTCTTCGTTCCCGATCGGCCGGTGGTTGACGGTGACGCCGTTGTCCTTCGCGTTCCAGGTCTCGACCAACGCCTCGATGCCGGCTCCCTCGCCGCCCTGGGTGAACTCCGTCCAGAGGCTGACCTCGCCCGACGCCTGCGCCGCCGACGCCGTCCGCGAGACGGACGCCAGCGCCGGGGCGAGGATGGCGATGATCGCCAGCAGCGCCAGTTGGGCCGCTCGTTGCCGCACGTGCTCCACCACTCTTGGCCTCCTCGCCGTTCTCGTGGGGTGCGCCGGACGACGGCTCGTCGCCGCCGCGGCGCCCCGCTTCGCCGCTTCGTCTCGGTCGCGCGAACGCGGCCGCTCGGCCGCTCGGTTGGTGGCCGCCGTTGGCCCGCCTCCTCTCCGCCCGCTCGCCGGGCCGACGGTCTCCCCTAGTCCGCGACGGCGTGTCCGGCCGCTCCGGGAGCTCCGGCCGCGGCCTGCTCGTTCGGCTTGAGGAAGGTGAAGCGGGCCTCGCTCGGGTCGACCATCTGGCTGTAGTGCTCGCCGCGGAAGGCGTAGAAGTTCTGGATCCGCCAGATCGCCCGGCGGCCCCAGTCGACCAGCTCCTGGCGGTGGGCGGGGTCGTCCTCGGTCAGCTTGCGGATCCAGTCGGTGGCGAGGCGGACGTGGGTCCGCTCGTCGGCTTGGAGGTAGTCGGCCAGCTCGGCGATGCGGTGGTACCCCCGCTGCTCGGCCTCGGTCCGCCACTGGCGGAGGGTGTGCATCAGGTTGGCCTCGGACCAACTGTTGGTGACGGTGATCCGCTTCAGGGGGTCGGGGTCGTTCTGCATCCACCACCAGACCAGGGGCCACGGCCCGTAGCCGAGCTCGCCGCCCAGCTCCTCCTCGACCACCTTGGCCACGATCTCGATGTGGCGGGCTTCGTCCCACATCTGGTGGGCCAGCTCCAGCCGCATCTCCCACGGCAGGTCGGGGAACTCGGCCAGCATCTTGCCCATCCGGTCGGTCGTCTCGACCTCGCCGTAGAGGAGCTGGTGGAACTTGTGGCGGAACCCCTCGATCGACCAATCGTCGTCGGTCTGGTAGACCTTGAAGTCGGCTTGGTCGGGGGAGAACCAGAAGGGCGCCTCGGCCACCGGGTGATCGAGCGGCGCCGCCGCCTTGCGGAACTTGTAGCCGCCGCGGCCGCGCTTGACCCGCGCCGGCGAGCGCTCCTCCGCCTTGGCGCTGTGGAAGGCGAGCCAGTGCGACTCGATCCCCTGGCCGGTGACGCCGCCGCACTCGACGAGGCGGGCCTCGACGTCGGCCTGGACCTCGAGCGCGCGCCGCCGGTCCTCGGACGAGCGGGTCAGCCCTTCCAGCACCGCCTGGCCCCAGGCGACGTGCGACTGGGCGAGCGCCGCCAGTTGGCGCAGGAGGCGCACGGTCGGGGTGTCGGCCAGGGGGTCGGTGGCGTCGGCGTGGTAGACGTAGGAGCTGACCAGGTGCGGCTCCAGCACCCGGTAGACGGCGACCAAGCGCTCGATCGTGTCGGGGAGGAGCCAGACGTGCTCGCAGAGGCGGGCGAAGTCGTCGGTCGCCGGCTCCTGGCTGGTCCGCCCCGAGCGCAGTTGCTCGAGCCGCTCGCCGAGCAGGTCGGCGGCTTGGGCGTGGTCGTAGACGTGGTAGCCGAAGGTCGCTTTATAGGCGAGCTGGGGGGTGGTGTGCGACCAGCCGCCGATCATCTCCATCAGCTGGATCTCGAGGTAGCGGTAGTTGGCGAGGCGCTGCGAGTTCTCTTTGACGCTGAACCGGCCGCCGAACTCGCGTCGGTCTACGATCGGCACCAGGAGCCTCCTGCGGTGGGGGGGAGCGTTGCGCCCTCGGCGGCGGCTGGTCTCCCCGGCGTCCTCTCGGTCTGTCTGGGCTCGGTAGGGAACCCTACCATACGCCTGCCGCCGGTCACGACCGGCCCGCGTCAGTTCCCTCCTTGCGCCAGTCCGGCGGCCCGCCAGAGGGCATCCATCGAGCGCGCCGCCTCGCGGGCGGCGGCGATCGGGTCGGTCGCCGCCAGGTCGGTGAGGCGCTGGCTGAACGGCTCCGGCATCACCGGCCCGGCGTAGCCGAGCTGGCGCAGCTTGCCCATGAAGCCGACCAGATCGATCACCCCGGTCTCCAGGGGGAGGGTCCGCACGGTGTCGATCTGCTCGTCCCGCGGCACCCCGGCCGGGGCGTCGTTGACGTGGACGACGACGACGTCCGCCTCGGTCAGGCGGTCGAGGTCGGCGGTCGCGCCGCCGGAGGCGTAGAGATGCCAGGCGTCGAGCAGCAGCCCGACGTTGCCGGTCCCGATCGCGGCGATCAGCTCCAGCATCCCGTCGAGGTCGGCGATGAAGCCGTGGCGGAAGGTGGCGCGGTAGGTCGCGGGGCCGATGTACTCGAGGCCGAGCCGGCAGCCCTGGTCGCGCAGGACCTCGGCGATCGGCCGCAGGCGGGCGACGTGCCAGTCGAAGTTCTCGCGGGAGGGGCGGTCGTCCGAGCCGGACGGGACGTAGGTCGCGGTCCGCAGGGAGCCAAGCTGCCGCGCGAGACCGGCGAGCCGGGGCAGCTCGTCGAGGTCGGCCCGCCAGCGGTCGTCGTCGCGCCAGGCGACCGGCAGGTTCCAGAGGGCGGGGCGGATCCCGGCCTGGGCGAACCGCTCGCGCAGCGCCGCCGGCTCGCCCGCCGCCGCGGCGGCCCGGGGGTCGAAGGCGAGCCCGGCGCAGCCGAGCTGCCGCGCGCGGGCGCTGGCCTCGGGCAGCGACCGCCCCCGGATGCCGAGCGCCG
>JBBSNJ010000418.1:0-4014 GCA_038232775.1 Thermomicrobiales bacterium | reverse complement strand
CCGACCCCGGCCACCTGGGCCGGGACGGCGGTCATCAGCAGCGACGACGGGTAGACCGCGGTCCCCCCCGGCGTGTAGACCCCGACCCGCTCCAGCGGCCGCACGAGCTGCCCGAGCGCCCCCTCCTCCCCCCACTCGATCCAGGAGGTCCGCAATTGCTTCCGGTGGAAGGCGTCGATCTGCGCCGCCGCCAGCGCCAGCGCCTCCCGCAGCTCGGGGTCGAGCCCGGCCAGTGCCTCGCGCCAGCTCGCCCGCGGCACCTCCAACGCCGCCGGCGCCGTCCCGTCGAAGGCCGCCGAGTAGCGGCGGACCGCCGCATCCCCCTCGACCCGGACCTCGTCCAAGATGCGATCGACCACCGCTTCTGCCGAGAGCGCCTCGCCGAAAACGCGTTGAATCCCCGCCTCCATCCGGGGCGAGAGGGTCGTCTCGGCGAAGCCATGCCGCCGGGTCAGGGCGACGCGGGCCTGGTCGAGGTCGGTGATCAGGCGGGGGACACCGGCGGTGGTCGTGGTCATCGTCGGATCCTCTGTCCTCTCGGGGCGGCCAGAGTGATCGGCCGCCGTGATCGCGGGGGCGCCGCCGCCGGGGTCGAAGACCGTCAACGGTCCCGACGCGGCCCATAGAAGGAGTCGGATCGTTCCGCGGAGTGGAGACGCTCAATCGAGCCGCTCCTATTGTGCCGTGACTCCCGGCGCTCATCGCCCGTCGTTACCCCCGCAGCTCGCCCCCCACCTGCCGCGCCAGCGCCTTGCCGATCCGGTCGCGGACCTTGACCAATTCGGCGTCGGTCAGCGCCCGGTCCGGCGCCGTGAACGTCACCCGGAAGGCGAGGCTCTTCTGGTCGGCCCCGAGCTGCGGCCCGCGGTAGACGTCGAAGAGGACGACCCCGGTCGCCAGCGGCCCCGCGCCCGCCCGCAACACCCGCTCCACCGCCGCCGCCGGGGTCGCCTCCGGGACGACGACCGCGAAGTCCTGCTCCGCCGGCAGGAAGCGGGGCGCGGAGACCCCGTGCGCTCCGGCCGCCGCCTCCCCCAGTCCGTCGAGATCGAGCTCGGCCACCACCACCCGCGGCCCCTCGATCCCGAAGCCGGCCGCGCGGTCCGGCCGCAGCTCCCCGAGCAGGCCGACCCGGTCCTCGCCCCGGCAGAGCGCCGCGCTCCGCCCTGGATGGAGCGCCGGGTGCTCGCTCGGCTCGAAGACCGCGTCGTCCACCCCCAGCCGCGCTAGGGTCTCCTCGATCGCTCCCTTCAGGTCGAAGAAGTCGAGCTCTCCCTCGCCCCCGTAGAGCCCGACCGGCTCCCGCCGCCCGGCGTAAACGAGACCGGCCACCCGCGCCTCCCGCGGCAACGCCTCCCCGGCGCGCGGCAAGTAGACCCGGGCCAGCTCGAACAAGCGCACCCCCGCCTCGTGCTTCAGGTTCGCCGCCGCCGCCGCCAGCAGTCGCGGCAGCCGGGTCGGCCGCAGCCAGGGCTGATCGGCCTGGAGCGGGTTCCGCAGCTTCAGCAGCCGCGCCGCCGCCACTGGGTGGAGGAAGCCGACCTCGCCGTCGCTCCCGCCCAGGCGAGCCAGATCCCCCGCCGAGGCGACCACGTAGCTGATCGCCTCGTAGCCACCGGCCGCGACCAGCGTCGCCCGCACCCGCCGCTCGAGCAGGTAGGCGGGATCGCGCCGGACCGGCGTCGCCCGGCCCCCCGGCAGCGTCTCGGGCAGGGTGTCGTAGCCGATCGCCCGCGCCACCTCCTCGACCACGTCGGCCGCCTGGGCGACATCCGGGCGGGAGGTCGGCACCGTGACCGTCAGCGCCGGCTCGGTGCCACCCTCGGTGATCGCCGGGGCGAAGCCGAGCCGGGCCAGCACGTCGAGCACCCGCGCCGGCTCGTAGCGCACCCCGAGCAGCCGCTCGATCTCGCTGAACGGCATCGCCAGCTCGATCGGTCGCCGCGGGCGGGGGTAATCGTCCCGCACCGCCGCCACCCGGCTGCCGGGGCAGAGGTCGAGGATCAGCCGGGTCGCCCGCCCAGCCGCCTCGAACGCTAGGTTCGGGTCGATCCCCCGCTCGAATCGGGCCGAGGCGTCGGTCCGCAGCCGCAGCGCTCGCGCCGTCTGGCGGACCGAGTGCGGCTCGAAGTTGGCCGCCTCGAGCAGGATCGTCGTCGTCGCCGCGTCGACCTCGCTGACGGCCCCGCCCATCACGCCGGCGATGCCGACCGGCCGCTCGGCGTCGGCGATCACCAACCTCGCCTCCGAGAGGGCGCGCGTCGGGTGGTCGAGCGTCTCCAGCGACTCGCCCGGCCGCGCCCGGCGGACGGCGATCCCGCCCCCCGCCAGCCGCGCCCGGTCGTAGGCGTGGAGCGGCTGGCCCCACTCCAGCATCACGTAGTTGGTGACGTCGACCAGGTTGTTGATCGAGCGGACCCCGGCCGCCGCCAGCCGTCGCGCCAGCCAGGGCGGTGACGGCGCGACCGTCACCCCCTCGATCACCGTCGCGCTGCACCTCGGGCAGAGGTCCGGCGCCTCGACCCGGACCAGGCCGTCGCCGCCGCGGGTCGCCGCCGAGAGGTTCGGCGCGTCCGACAGCTTCAACGGTCGCTCGGTCAGTGCCGCCGCCTCCCGCCCGATGCCGAGGATCGAGAAGGCGTCGACCCGGTTCGGGGTGATCTCGAACTCGATCACGGTCTCGCCCAGCCATTGCTGGAGGGGGAGCCCGACGGGGGCCTCGGGGTCGAGGATCATGATCCCCTCGTGCTCATCGGAGATGCCCAACTCCTTCTCCGAGCAGACCATCCCCTCCGAGCGGACGCCGCGGATCGTCCCCGGCTTGAGCGTCTTGAGCGGCCGACCGTCGCCCTCGGCGTGGGCGTCGATGAGTCGCGCGCCGGCCACCGCCAGCGCCACCTTCTGCCCCTGGGCGATGTTCGGGGCGCCGGTCACCACCGTTAGCTTGTTCTCCCCGGCGTCGACCGTGGCCAGCACTAGCCGGTCGGCGTCGGGGTGGCGCTCGACCTTCTCGACCAGGCCGACGAAGACCTTGTCCCACTCGGCGCCGAGCTCCTCGATCTTCTCCGCCTCGAGCCCGGCCATCGTCAGGCGATGGCCGAGCTCCTGGGGGGAGAGCCCGGTCTCGACGAACTCGTCCAGCCAGCGCATTGGGACTTTCATGGGGGCACCTTTCGAGCGGGAGTTGCCGGATATCAGACGCCAGACGCCAGGCGTGAGGCGTCAGGCGTCAGGCGTCAGGCGTCAGGCGTCAGGCGTCAGGCGTCAGGCGTCAGGCGTCTGGGAACTCGTTCTCACGCCGCGCGGGCGAACTGACGGAGGAAGCGGAGGTCGTTGCCGGCGAAGGCGCGGACGTCGTCGACGCCGGTCCGCATCATCGTCAGGCGCTCGATGCCGAGGCCGAAGGCGAAGCCGCTGACCTGGGCCGGGTCGTAGCCGACGTTGCGGAGGACGTTGGGGTGGACCATCCCGGCGCCGCCCATCTCCAGCCAGCCGGAGTGTTTGCAGGTCCGGCACCCCTTGCCGCCGCAGATCGCGCAATCGACCGCGAAATCAACCCCCGGCTCGACGAAGGGGAAGAAATCGCAGCGGAAGCGGATCCGCCGCTCCGCGCCGAAGAGCTGGCGGGCGAGCTCGGCCAGCGTCCCCTTCAGATCGGCCATCGTGATGTTGGTGTCGACCGCCAGCCCTTCGAGCTGGTGGAACATCCACTCGTGGGATGCATCCTGGGCCTCGTACCGATACACCCGGCCAGGCACAATCACCCGCACCGGCGGCGAAGTTTGCTCCATGACCCGGGCCTGCATTGGCGAGGTATGCGTGCGCAACACGATTTCCTCGCTGGGCGCGTCCACGATCATCGTGTCCCACACGTCCCGGGCAGGGTGATCCGACGGAATGTTCAGGAGATCGAAGTTGTAGCGTCCGGTTTCGACTTCAGGACCAAATACCGTCTGGAACCCCATCAATGCGAAGATCTCGCTCAGCTCCTCAATCATCAACCAGATCGGGTGG
>JBBSNJ010000417.1:0-4023 GCA_038232775.1 Thermomicrobiales bacterium | reverse complement strand
TGGCCAGGAAACTCAGCCGGCCGCGGGCGGCCTCGGCCTCCTCGCGGGCGGCGCGCTCCGCCGCGTAGAGGCGCGCCCGCTCCAGCGCCTGCGCCGCCTGCCGGCCGAGCGCGAGTGCGTACTCTTGGTCGTCCGGGCCGAAAAGCCGGCGCTCGCCGAAGCTGAGACCGAGGGCGCCGACCGTCCGCTCGTCGGCCGGCAGCGGCACCGCGACCAAAGTTCGGTGGCCGGGGCGATTGCCGGTCCCGGCCAGGGCCGGGTAGCGCTCGTCGAGCTCGGGCGGCGACTGGACGACGACGACCCGGCGCTCCCGCACCGCCTCGGCCAGGGGAACCGAGGCGCCGAGCGGGATGCGCCGCCACGGTTCGAGCATTGACTCGGGATAGCCGACGGCGCGGACCACCTCCAGCTCGGCCCCGGGCGCGACCAGCGCCAGCGCACCGCCGTCCGCCCCGAGCGCCGCCAGCCCCTGCTCGACGACGACCGCCGCCACCTGATCCGGGGTCAACGCCTCGGCCAGGGCAACGGTCACCGCCTGGAGCCGGGCGATCCGCTCGGTCACCCGCTCGGCCGCGCGGCGGGCCTCTCCCTCGGCGGCGTAGAGCCGGGCGTTGTCGATGGCGGCGGCGGCGCGGCGGGCGACCTCCTCGGCCAGCGGCCGGTCGGCCTCGCCGACGGCACGGCCGCTCTCCGCCGTGGCGGCCAAGGTGAGGCGACCCAGCGTCCGGCCGCGGGCGACCATCGGCAGCGCCAACGACGATCCGAGCGCGAACTCGGGCGGCGCCGCGGCAGATTCGCCAGGGTGGCCGTTCTCCGCCGCCGATGCCTCCTCGGCGGGGGGCGCGATCGCGGCTTCGCCGGGGGCGATCGTGCTCGACCCGCCGGGGATGCTGGGCCGGTTCGGCGAGCGTCGCACCGTTTCCCGGAACCGTGCTTCCTGGATGGGATCGACGTGGGCGACGGCCAGGCGGCGGAGGGCGCCGTCCTCGTCCGCGACCTCGACGAGGCAGAGGTCCGCCAGCTGCGGTACCGCCAGCCGGGCGACGCGGGCCAGGGTCGTCTCGTAGTCGAGGGACGACGCGAGCGCGGCGCTCGCCTCGGCCAGGAAACGCTGACCGGCCGCCTCGCGCTTGCGCTCGGTCACGTCGTCGAAGGTGACGACGCCGGCCACGATCGCGTCCCCGCCGTCGCGGATCGGGGCGGCGTTCAGCGAGAGAGTGCCGCGGCTGCCGTCGCCGCGGAGGATGTCGATCTCCTCGCCGGTGATCACCTCGCCCGTGGTGATCGCGCGGGCGAGCGGCCACTCCTCGGGCCGGAGCGGTCGGCCGTCGGCGTCGAATCCCCGGTACCCCTCATACCCTTCGACCGTCTCGGCGGCGAGGAACGGGTGGCGGAAGATGCGTTCGACCTGGGGGTTGCCGGAGAGCAGTCGCCCGGAGGGCGCCTCGGCGATGACCACGCCGGACGGCATCTGGTCGAGCACGGCCGCCAGCCGGGCGCGTTCGGTCTCCAATCCCTCGACCAGCGCTTCCCGTTCGGCGGCGGCGGCCCGGCGAGCGGTGATGTCGCGGTTGACCTCGAGCACGTAGCGCCGCGACCCCTCCTCCACCAACACGTGGCGCGACTCGACGAAGATGGCGCGGCCGTCGCGCCGGGTGTGCTCGATCTCCCCCTCCCAGACGCCGTCGCGGGCGAGGGTGGTCATCACTGACTCGGCGGCATCGGGATACTGAGACCGCAGCAGATCGCGACTCGACCGGCCGACCGCCTCCTCCGAGCGGTAGCCATAGAGGCGTTCGGCACCCCGGTTCCAATAGCTGATCGCGCCGCCCCACTCCCAGGCGAAGATGGCGTCGTAGGCATGGTCGAGCAGCCCGGCCTGGCGCCGCATCGCGGCCTGCGCCCGCTCCCGCGCGGCCCCGGCCAACTTGCGGGCGGTGATGTCTTCGATCACGGTCGCGACGTAGGGAGCCGCTGCCGCGGGGCGAACGAACGAAGGCGTCACCTGGACCCAGACGAGCGAACCGTCCTTGCGGACGTAGCGCTGCTCGGCGCGGTAGGAGGGGAGCTCGCCGGCGACGAGCCGCTGGGCCAGGGCGAGTGCTCGGTCCCGGTCGAGCTCGTGGGTGATCTCCTGCGAGGTGCGCGCCAGCAGCTCTTCGCGGTCGTAGCCGACGATTCCGCACAGCTTTTGGTTGACCCGCAGCCAGCGCCCGTCGAGGTCGAGGTGAGCCAGGCCGACGGCCGCCTGCTCGAAGGTGGCCCGGAACCGCTCCTCGCTCTCCCGCAGCGCCGCCGCCGCCCGCCGCTCCTCGCTGACGTCGACGACGATGCCGTAGAGCCGCCGCGCCCGCCCCGCCGGGTCGCGCTCGACGACACCGCTGGCAGCCATCGTCCGCTCGGCGCCGCCCGCTGGGGCGACCCCGAACTCCGCGCCAAAGGCGCCGTCGCCGGCGATCGCGCGCTCGACCTCGGCCACCACCCGCTCGCGGTCCTCGGCCGCGATCAGGTCGAGCCACACGTCGCGGGGGAGCGCCGCGTCCTCGTCCGCCGGCTCGGTCGGGAGGCCGGCCATCCCCCGGACCTGGCGATCGAGCCGGGCCGACCAGTCCGCCAGGTCGAGATCCCAGGTGCCGAGGCGCGCCGCCTCGGTGGCCAGCCGCAGCCGCTCCTCGCGCTCGAGCAGGGCCGCCTCGGCCGCCCGGCGGTCGGTGACGTCCTCGGCAATGCCGACGATCCGCTCGACCTCGCCGGTCTCGCTCGGGACCGGGAACCCGCGATCATGGACCCACCGGACGCGGCCTTCGGGGAGGACGATCCGGTACTCCTGGTCGTAGCGCCCGCTCCCAGCCGACTCGACGAAGACCTGCTCCGAGCGCATCCAATCGTCGGGGTGGACGATCTCGCCCCAGACCCGGAAGTCGGCGTAGAGGCGCTCGGGGTCGAGCCCCCACAGCCGCTCGTAGGCGGGGCTGACGTAGAGGACACGGCGGTCGCGGGGGTCGACCAGCCAGAAGACCGACTCGATCGTCTCGGTCAGCTGGCGGAAGCGGGCGTCGCTCTCGCGCAGCGCGGCCTCGGCCCGCCGCCGGTCGGTGACGTCGACGGTCAGACCGATCAGGTGGGCCGCCCCGCCGTTCTCGCCGCCCGCCAGCCGACCCCGGCCTTCGATCCAGCGGACCTCGCCGTCCGGCCGGACGACGCGGAACACCGTCCGCTGCTCGCCCCGCTCGGCGATGGCGCGATCGACATCGGCCACCAGGCGGGCGCGGTCCTCCGGGTGGACGACGTCCAAGAAGGCGTTGTAGTGGTCGAGCGCGGCCTCGTCGACGCCGGCGGCGGCGGCCAGATCGGGGGAGACGCGGAGGCGGTCGGCCTCGATCTCCCAGGCCCAGCCGCCGAGCGCGGCGGTCTCGAGCGCGAAACGGAGCGCCGCCAGGTCGGGGAGGTCACCGACGCCGCTGGCGCCGCCCGTGGTGCGTTCGGTCTGGTCCCGTGTGGTCATCGTACCCGGTGGTGATGGAGCGCGTAGCCGGCGGGGCCGCGGCGGAGAACAGGATCACCGGTCCGCCGCCGCCAAGCGTACCGTAGCACGTCCCCCTCGCGGGGGGACGGCGCCGAGCGGGGCGGGGGCTAGCGGCCCCGTGGCTCTCCGTCCCCTAGTCGCGGGCGAGTGTCGGCCCGAGGTCCATCGATTCTCCCGCTCCCCGGTCACGCAGATCGCATACCTGGCGATCGCTACGGCGCGGGGGAGGCGAGCGGGGCGGCGGCGGAGGGCTCGGTCGGGAGGAGGGCGGTCGTGAACGCGGCTGCCGGATCGAGGTCGGGACCGATCAGACCGCGGGCGGCCATCCAGGCGGCGTAAGCGGTCCAGCGGGCGGGGGACTGGTCGCCGAAGACGGCGACCCCCTCGGTCCAGACTGGGGCGAGGCGCGGCAAACCCGAGGCAAGGTCAGCGCGGGGGATAGATAGGCGTGAGGCGGCCCGGGGGGGCGAGGGGGGCGGGGGCGGGGCGAACGCCCC
>JBBSNJ010000416.1:0-4025 GCA_038232775.1 Thermomicrobiales bacterium | reverse complement strand
TTATATTATACCACCCCCCGGGGGGTCAACCCCCGGCGGGCGGGGGCGCCGGCGGGGCCGCGGGGGGCCCCGCCCCCGCCGCGGGGGTCGGGCCCGGCCCCCCCGGCCCCGGGGCGGGACCCGCGCGGCCGATCTTCGGCAACGCGACCGGCGGCGCGGCCGCGGGGAAGCACGACCTACGCTGCGGGAGACACCGGGATGGCGGTCAACGCGGGCGACGGACTGTCGGAGACGCGCCAATACAGCACCCTCCGCGAGTGGGCCTACCGCCGCCTGCGGGAGATGATCGTCACGGGAGAGCTGGGGCCGGGGGAGACGATCCGCGAGGGGCCGCTGAGCGAGAGGCTCGAGATCAGCAAGTCCCCGCTGCGGGAGGCGCTGCGCCAACTGCACCAAGAGGGGTTGATCGTCACCGTCTCCAACAAAGGCTCCAAAGTTGCCTCCTTGACCGAGGAGGACATCCGCGAGATCTACCAACTGCGGGAGTACACCGAAGCCCTCGCCGGCCGGCTCGCCTGCCAGCGCCGCACCCCGGAGCAGATCGCCGCCCTGCGCGCCAACGTCGCCGCCCTGGCCGAGAGCGTCGGCCGCGACAGCCACCGCGAGGTCGCCGAGCGCGACATCGCCTTCCACCTACTCCTGGCCCAGATCGCCGGCCACCGGCGCCTGCTCCGGATCCAGGAGAACCTGCAGACCGAGATGCTGCGGCTGGTGATGCGGCAGTTCGCCGACTGGGGGGAGGTGGCCGAGACCGACGCCGCGGTCAAGCACGCCGCGATCGTCGACGCGCTCGAGGCGGGCGACGCCGACCTGGTCGAGGCCCGGATCCGGGAGCACATCCGGCAAGGCAAGTACTTCCGGCGGGCGGCCATCGAAGGTGGCTGGCACGCGGCGGACGGCCGCGCGAGCGACGGCGCGGCCGTCGCGGGCGACGGTGTCCCGCCGCCGGGCAGCCAGCCGGGACCGCCGGTGGTCGCGGCCGGGACGCGGCGGAGGACGACGTGAAGATCACCGCCGTCGAGCCGATCCTGGTCGGCCGCTACCTGTTCGTCCGGGTCGAGACCGAGGCCGGGATCGTCGGCTGGGGGGAATCGGGCGCCTGGGGCTACCTGGAAGCCTGCGAGCAGGTGATCCGCAAGTTCGGCCGCGCCCTGATCGGGCAAGACGCGCGGCGGATCGAGCATCTCTGGCAGTACCTCTACCGCGCCTTCCACTTCCGGGGGGCGGCGATCAGCGGCGCCCAGAGCGCGATCGACATCGCGCTCTGGGACATCAAGGGCAAGGCGCTGGGGATTCCGGTCTACGAGCTGCTCGGGGGGCGGACGCGGGACCGGGTCCGCGTCTACCTCGACATCCACGGCGCGACGGTCGAGGAGGTCGTCGCCCACTGCCGGGAGGCGAAGGCGGCGGGGTACACCGCGCTCGGGCACCTGTCGCCGTTCCCCGACGGGACGAAAGCGGACCCCTACTTCAAGCCCCACGCGCGCAAGATGCGCGACGCCGTCGAAGCGGTGCGCCGCTATCGCGAGGCGGTGGGGGACGAGGTCGACCTCTGCCTCGAGTGCCACCGCCGCCTGACGCCGGCGGAGGCGATCACCCTCGGCCGGGCGATCGAGCCGTACCATCCCCTCTTCTACGAAGATCCGCTGCGGCCGGACAGCATCGACCAAATGGGGGAGGTGGCGGCCGCGATCGCGGTCCCGATCGCGACCGGCGAGCGGCTGCACACGATCGAGGAGTACGAGATGCTGTTCGCCCGCGGCGGCTGCCGCTTCGTGCGGCCCTCGCTCGGGCTCTGCGGCGGGCTGACGGGGGCGAAGAAGGTGGCGGCGATGGCCGAGGCGCGGGGCATCGGGGTCTGCCCGCACCACGTCGCCAGCCCGTTGCTGACGGCCGTCACCGTCCAGTTCGCGGCCAGCATCCCGAACTTCGTCGTCGCCGAGTACCAGGCGAGCGAGCGGACGGCGCCGAAGTCCGAGATCGTGAGCGAGGTCGTCGCCTACGACGGCGCTGGCTTCTTGCTGGTGCCGGAGCGGCCGGGGATCGGGGTCGACCTGGTGGCGGACGCGGCGGCGCGCTGGCCGCCCGAGCGGCGGGAGGTGGAGACCCGGCTCCACCGCGACGGGTCGGTGGTCGATTTCTGATGGCCGTCGGTCCTGTTCTCCCGGTAGGGGCGACGCACGCATCGCCCGTCAGCCCTGGAACGCCGTCCGGGTCGAAGCGGGCGGCAACAGCCGGCATGGGGCGCGGCGAGGACCGGAGGAGGAAGATCGGGTGGTGCGCAAGAACCGGTTGCGGGAGCTGATCGACGCCGGAGAGCCGAGCCTCGGCACCCGGCTGCACAGCGCTTGGCCGACGATCATCGAGGTGGTCGGCCACAGCGGCGCGTTCGACTACGTCGAGCTGCTGGCCGAGTACGCCCCCTACGACGCCTTCTCGCTCGAGAACCAGGGCCGCGCGATCGACCTCTTCGGGCACCTGACGGGGATGGTCAAGGTGCCGCAAGAGCACCGGGCCCACACCGCCGTCCGGGCCTTGAACGCCGGGATCCCGAACCTGCTCTTCGCCGACGTCCGCACCGCCGCCGACGCCGAGGCGTGCGTGCGGGCGGTGCGGGCGGAGTCGCCCCAGACCGGCGGCCTGCGGGGCGTCGGCCAGGGGCGCGACGTCGGCATCGTGCTCGAGGTCGGGACGCCGGCCTACGTCCAATCGACGGCCGAGAGCGTGGTCGCCCTGAGGATCGAGAAGCGGGAGGCGATCGCCAACCTGGAGGCGATCTTGGCGGTGCCGGGGGTCGACATGGTCCAGTTCGGCCCGGCCGACTACGCGATGAGCCTCGGTCTGACCGGGGAGCGGCAGCACCCAAAAGTGCGCGAGGCGCAGCGGTACCTGGTCGAGGCGGCGCTCGCGGCCGGGGTGACGCCGCGGGCGGAGATCGGCACGCCGGCAGCGGCCGAGCCGTTCCTGGCGATGGGGGTCCGCCACTTCTGCCTGGGGACGGATGTCCGCATCCTCTACAACTGGTACCGGGAGCAGGGGGAGCAGCTGCGGGCGCTGACCGGGGGGCGGTAGCCTACGGTCCGGGCCCGGCCAAATCCCCCGACCCCCTCCCGCCTGGGACGGCCGTCAGTGCTCCTCGCTCGGCAGGCGGTGCCGCCCCCGCCGCGGTGGGTGGGCGTAGGCGTAGCCGTCGTGGTTGTGCCCGCAATAGGCCATCGCTGGTGTTGCGTTGGACAGATCACGATTGAGCGGACCGGACCGTAACGTGATCGAGCCGAAGTTGCCAGGCTGGCTGAAGGGTGCCAAGATCGACTGCCACGGCGTTCGGCTTCCGGAAAGGAGCGGGGCGAGCGAAACGTGGGGTCAGATGGAACTATTCATCTCAGTGAGAGGGGCCGTTGATCACCACGCCGGAAACCGCGACATACTCCAGCAAGATCATCAAGGCCGGCGCTCTCCTCGCCGACACCAAGTTGCTGCTTGAGCAGTGGGACGACGATGCGGATGTGTCAGCCAACCTCGCACACTTCAGACAGGACAACCTCTTTGCTAAGGCCTCGCGCGCCCGGGTCGCGGACATCCTCGCCGTCTTCAGGCAACGGTACCTCACCGACCCAGACCTGCTGGAAGCCCTGGTCATCCTTGCCAAAAAGCGCCTGTCCTCGGAGTCGCTACATCGAGTTCTCTACTTCGAAGCGGCCCAGTCGGACCGACTCCTCCATGACGTCGTGACGGAGCTCTTGCTGGCGCGCATCGGCCGTCCGGATGTCGAGATCCGGTCCGGAGAGGTAGAGTGCTGGGTCGCCCACCAGGTTGCCGAGGGCAAGACCGAGCGTCCCTGGTCGGCCCCGGTACGGCGGCGGGTGGTGCAGGGCCTCCTCGCGACGCTGCGCGACTTCGGTATCCTAGAGGGGGCGGTACGGAAGCGAATTGCTACGCCGTACCTGCCCATCGAAGCCTTCGCGTTCGTCGCGTTCCAACTCAGCAGGCAGGAAGCAGCCGGGGAGCGACTCCTCCGAAGCGCC
>JBBSNJ010000415.1:0-4027 GCA_038232775.1 Thermomicrobiales bacterium | reverse complement strand
TCGAAGCGGCCGCCGAAGACCCCGTCCCAGATCAGGTCGTCGGCCAGGCGCAGGGCGCGAACCCGAGCTGCTCGAGCGCCGTCTGCAACGACAGCGTCCCCGTCCGCCCGAACCCGGCCCCGACCACCTCCAGGGTCACGACGACTCCCTCCGCTGGTTCCCACCGCCCGGCCACCGGCGGATCCTGCTTCCCCGCACCACCGACCCCGGAAACGACGAGCACGGGCTCCGACTACCGCGCCACGCCGACGCATCGCCCCCGCTTGGACGAGGACCGGCGACGACGCAGGTCAGCCTCCTGCCGATGAGCGCAGCGCGCGGCGCGCCGACCCAGACCGACACCGCAAACGCTGCTCAACGGCCGCATTAGGCGCCGCGGTCGGCCCGGGCCGCCCCGACCGCCCGCACCACCCGCCCCGCCCCCGAGACCGTGGCGCCGCCGAGCAGGGCGAACCCGATCCCGCCCAGGGCCAACCGTTGCCCGACCAGGCGACGGAACGCGGCGCCGTCGTTCAGGTGGGGGAAGGGGACGCCGGCGGGCGGCTCGACGCCGAGGAAGCGGCAAAGCGGCCCCCAGCCTTGCTTCACCTCGTAGACGAGCAACCGCTCCGGCGGGATCGTATCCGTCACCGCCTCGACGTGCCGGCGGAAGACCGCCACCGCGTGCGCCCGCTCCTCGAAGCGGCCGCCGAAGACCCCGTCCCAGATCAGGTCGTCGGCCAGGCGCAGGGCGCGGCGCGGCCCCGGCGCGGCCAGCCCGCCGAGCGCGATCGCGGCCGAGGCGAGGCGCGAGGCGCGGCGCAGCCGGCGCGGACCGTAGATCGTCTCCCGCGCGCTCTCGTACCAGCGCTCCGGGTCGCGCACGGTCAGGACGACCTTCGCCTCCGGGTAGGCGCCGGCCAGCTCCGCCCAGAAGTGGGCGCCGGGCCAGTCGACCGTCGCCCGATAACCCGGAAGAACCCCCTCCCAATCGACCACCTGGCCGCCAGCGGCGCACTGGACTGCGCCCTCCCAGCGGTCGATGCCGCCGGGGTCGTCGATCAGGTCCGCCATGTGGGCGCAGGGGCCGAACCCGAGCGGCTCCAGCGCGGCCTGCAACGACCGCGTCCCCGTCCGGCCGAAGCCGGCGCCGATCACCCGCAGGACCACGGTCGCTCGACCCCCCCGTCCGCGCGGCGGGCGGGCAAACCCCAGACGCCGCGAGCACTCCGGCCTGCCTCTGCAAGACCGCGACCACGCGCCCCGCCCTCGCCGGCGACGCCTCCGCACCCGAGCCTGCGCCCCCCAGGGTGCCGCTCTCCGGGCAACGAACGCAACCAGCCAAAGTCCGGAGCACCGACCGGCCGCGGCCGGTCGGTCAGTCCTCCGACGAGGTGCCGCCCGCCGGGCCGAGGAAGGGCCGGATCGTCGGCGGTTGCAGCCTCCCCCGCCGGCCGCTGTCGCGCACCCGGTAGAGCCGCCCGTCGATGGTGGTGACGTAGAGCGTGGCCAGGTCGGCGTCCCCGAAGGCGCAATTGGTCGGCCGCCCTCCCGGCAGCGGCTGCTCCTCCCGCACCGTCCCGTCGGCGGCGAAGACGGCGATCCGGGGCCCCGGTCCGCCCAGCTCCCAGCCGCAGGTGGCGACGATCTCGCCCCCGTCGTCCCAGCACATGCCGTCGATCCCCCGCGCGTCGCCGAAGTCGTGGAGGAGCGCGAACGGACCGAGCCCCCCCTCGGGCAGGACAGGGTAGGCGCGGAGCTGGCGGACCGAACCGGGCCGGTAGTCGCTCTGCGCGACGTAGAGGGTTCGCTCGTCGGACGAGAGGAGGAGCCCGTTGGGGCGGGTCGTGTCGAAGGTCAGGCGGCGAATCCCCCAGGCGCCGCCGTCGTCGGCGGGAGGATCGAGCCGGTAGACCGAGTCGTGGTCGAGTTCGCGGTCGCTGTGGTCGTCGCCGTAGCGAGGATCGGTGAACCACACGCCCCCCCGACCGTCGAGCACGAGATCGTTCGGGCTGTTGAGGCGGCGGCCCTCGAAGCGGTCGGCCAGGATCGTCTTGGCTCCGTCCGGGCCGTAGCGGACGACCGCCCGCCCGCTCCCGGCGCAGGCATAGAGCGCGCCGTCCGGCCCAAAGGCCAGCCCGTTGGTCCCCTCCGTGTCGCCGTAGACGGTCGCGATCGTCTCGGTCGCCGGGTCGAAGCGGCGGATCTCGTCGGCCGCGATCGCGGTGAAGAAGAGCCCGGCCCCGTCCCAGGCCGGCCCCTCGGTGATCGTCGCCGGCCCCGCCAGCAGTTCCCAGGTCCACGCTCGCGCCATTGCGTCCCCTCCCTTACCAGCCGCCCGACCGCTCTGCCGGCGCGGGACCGACGACCGCCGCCGGGGCGCACTCCCGTCCCCCGCGGGCCGGATGTACGTACGCCGCCCGTCCCCCACTCGATGGTGGCCGAAAGCGGCGTCGGTCGGCCGAAAATGGTATCATGTCCCATGCGCGATTCGCCCCCGTCCAGCCCCCGCGTCGAGCAGGCCCGGCGGCGCCGGTTCGAGCGGCTGGTCGCGCGCGCGTTGGACGATCTGCCGCCGGAGGTGGCGGCGATGCTCGACAACGTCGACGTCGTCGTCGAGCAAGAGCCGTCGCCGGAGCAGCTCGACCAGCGGGCTGAAGTACGAGCCTCCGGGCCGACTGACGCGGAGGACGGTCCCCTCTTCGGGCTCTACGAGGGAGTGCCACTGACCGAGCGCGGGTCCGGCTACACCCTGGTCCTGCCGGACAAGATCACGATCTTCCGCGGCCCGCTCGAGCGCACCTACCGATCGCCGCAGGCGATCGCGCGCGAGGTCCGGGTCACGGTCATGCACGAGTTGGCCCACCACCTCGGCTTCGACGAGGAGGGCGTCGAGGGGATGGGGCTCGGGTGACGGGTGACGGCAGTTGCCAGTTGTCAGACGGCGGGAGTCGGCTGCCCGTTCCTGGTCTCCCCGTCGGACTTGCGCCTACTCGTTCTGGCAACTGCCAACTGGCAACTCCGGAGGAGCGATGCAGCGCGGGGCGGGGGTCGGATCGGGGGCGCGGCCGGCGAAGGCGCCCGGCGTCTTCGAGACGATCGCGGCCGCCGCCTCGACGCTGCTGGTCCGGCCGTGGCTGCTGCTCGTGCCGCTCGCCCTCGATCTTTGGCTCTGGCTCGGGCCCCGGCTCTCGCCGGCGGCGGTCGCCGAGCCGATCGGGCGGTGGCTGACGCGGAGCGAGGCGGCGGTCCCCGCGGCGGCCGCGGGCGAGCCGGGTGCTGGCTGGTTCTCCCCGCAGGACTGGGGGGCGACGGGTGATCTCGCGGACCTCGTCGGCGCCTTCGTGCCGGCGCTCCTGACCTCGATCGATCGGGCGACGCTGCCCGAACTGTGGCCGAGGCCGGTCGTCGTCCCCGACCCCGGGCCGCTGGCGGCGCTGGCGCTCGGCGTGATCGTGCTCGGGGTGGGAGGGTTGATGGCGTTCCTGACGATGTTGGCGCGGGTGGCCGGCGACGAACCGCTCGACCGGGGGCTGCTCCGCCGGGCGGGGGCGGCGACGCTGCGCTATCTCGGCTTCCTGGGGTTGGCGCTGGTCGTCGCCGTCGCCCTGGCGATCCCGGCCGGGATCGCCTTCGCCCTGGCCGAGCTGCTCCTCGGCGTGCCGGCCGGGCTGTCGCTCGGCCTGACGGTGCTGCCGGCGGCGCTGGCGGCGAGCGTGCTACTCGCCTTCACCGCCGAGGCGATCGTGCTGACCGGGGCCGGCCCGCTGCGGGCGCCGCTCCTCAGCGCCCGGCTCGTCCGCCGCCATCCGTGGCCGGCGCTCGGCCTCCTGCTCGTCGTCCAGACGTTCGTCTTCGGCCTGCCGCTGGTGGCCGGGCCGCTGGTCGAAACCCTCCCCGGCCTCCTGCTGGCGCTTCCCGCCGCCGCCTTCGTCGCCACCGCCCTGGCGCTCGCCAAGCTCCGGTTCTTCGCCGACCGGACGGAGGCGTCAGGCGTCAGGCGTCAGGCGTGAGGAGAACGATTGCCACCGCTGATTCGATCTACCAC
>JBBSNJ010000414.1:0-4030 GCA_038232775.1 Thermomicrobiales bacterium | reverse complement strand
GGATCTCTGCCTCCCGCAGCCCGACGACGTGGGCGGCCCCCTCCCGGCCGGTGTCACGCCAGGCGGCGAGCGAGGTCGGCGGGGCCGGGTCCGGCGGCGGTGGCGGATCGGGTGCGGGCATCGGGGCAACCTCGTCGCGCATCGTTCCCGCCGCCGGCGATGGAGCGCGCCGGGGCGGCGGGGGCCAGGCCGTCGCCGCGGCCCGTCGGCTCCCAACCGTACCACGGGCCGATGCAGCGCCCGCGCGTTCGGGCGACCGCCCCGCCGAACGAACTTCCGCGCCGGTTGGGTACCTCCGCCGCCGCCGGCGTCTCCGGCAGTCCCGCCCCGATCCCCCGCGCGGGGGCTTGCGCCGCTGGCCGAACCGCGCTGCAATGGGGCGGGACGAGCGAACGCCGCGATCGGGAGGGGAACGAGGGCATGGGCGAAGGGCTGACCGGGGTCCACAACATCGTCGGCACGCTGGTCGTCGTCGCCTACCTGGCGCTGACGGTCGTCAACCTACTCCGGCTCCGCGGGGCCAACTTCTCCTGGGCGCGGCCCCTCTCCTTCGCCGCCGCCGGCCTCCTCCTGGTCCAGTACCTGATCGGCTTCGCGCTCCTCGGCCAGGGCCAGGGCAACGCCTTCGTCCACTACGTCGTCGCCCTGCTCGCGATCCTAACCGTCGGGCTCGAGCACGGCTACGCCAACACCCGGCCCGATCAGCGCGGCCGGGCCAGCGCCGCCCTCGCCGCCACCGGTCTGACCTTCCTCCTCGTCGCCGTCGCCTACAGCATCGGGTCGGCCCGCTAGCGGCGCCGGCCGCCCCCCGCACCACGACGCGGGGGGCGGCGAGCGGCGCGGGCGCTACGCTTCGCCCTCGGCCTCCACGATCGGCTCGGCCGAGGCTGGGGCTTCCCCCGGCGCCTCGGCCCCCGCCTCGGCGCCGACCGCGGGCTCGAACTCTCCGGCCCCGGCCGCTTCCTCGTACGCGTCCCATTCGTCCGCGACCGCCGGCGCCACCTCGTGCGGCCAAAGCACCCGCGTGTCGCCGGGGTACGGCTCGTCGAAGCCGCGGGAGCCGTACCAGATCGCCCGGTTGAGCAGGTTCTCGTCGGCGCTGTCGGGTGCCAGCGCCACGTCGCCGAAGCCCATCGCCTCGGAAGTCTCGATCCAGGCGGCGGGGAGCGCCCCGGTCGCCGCTGCCTCGGCGAGGTTCATCTCGTCGAGCGGGACCTCGTTCGGCAGCGCCGTGAACGTGGTTAGATCGGGGACGTCGGTGAAGAGGTCGCGCATCGGGGTTGCCGCCAGGTCCATCTGGTTCATCGGCGGCAGCCCCAGGATCTGCGCGATCGTGCGCACCATGTCGATCTGGGTGTAGTAGGCGGAGGAGACGATCCCCCGCTTGGCGTACGGCGAGATGACCCACCCGGTCGTCCGGTGGCCGTCGACGTGGTCGACTCCGTTCTGGGCGTCGTCCTCGATCACGAAGATGGCCGACTCCGGCCAGTAGCGGCTCTCCGTGATCGCCTCGACGATCCGGCCGAGCGCCAGGTCGTTGTCGGCGACCATCGCGCGGGGGGTCGGGAAGTCCGGATCGAGGCCGGAGGTATGGTTCTGGACCAACTGCATCGTGATCAGGTTCGGCAGGTTCCCGTTCGCCTCGAACTCCGCGAACTCCTCCAAGAAGATTTCGGCCCGGTACTGGTCGGGAAAGACCTGGCCGGCGTAGGGGGGGAACCCGCGGTCGAGCAGCGCATCGAGCGACGGCACGTCGGAGTGGGTGGTGAAGGTCCCGTCTGGCACGTGCCGCTCGCCCGACTCCTGGCCGCTCATGATCAGCCAGTCGCGGTACCAGTCGCTCCAGGTGCCGACCCGGTCCTCCGGGCCGCGCAGCTCGTTCGCGTACTCGCCGTAGGCGCGGACCGTCCGCCCGTTGCGCACGGCGTTGTCCCAGAGGAAGCCGGTCGGGGAGTAGGCGAGGGCGTCGCCGCCGTCGTAGGGGTAGGAGCGGACGAAGTCGGCGAAGGCCTGCTCGATGTAGTCGGAGGTGTAGGCCTGGGTCACCCACTGGTGGCCGTCGGCCGAGAGCGAGCCGCTGACGTAGAGGTTGTCCATCAGCTGGAACTGCTCGGCCAGGGCGTGCTGGTTCGGCGTCACCTCGCGGCCGAACTGGGTCAGGCTGGGGTCGCCGTTGCCTTCGGGCATGTCGCCGAGCACTTGGTCGTAGGTCCGGTTCTCCTTGATGATGTAGAAGACGTGCTTGATCGTCGAGGGGTCGCCGATCCGCAGCGGCACGGGGCGGGGAGCGACAGTGGTCGGGTCCTCGCCGGCGGCGCCGCCTCGCTCCAGGTCGGCGCAGCGGGCGCCGCTCCACTGGTTGTTGCGGTAGACGGCGGCGGTCGACTCCGCCAGGTCGTCGAGCGCGGTGAAGGGGATCAGCGACGTGCTGCCCTGGTTGGAGTGGACGTAGCGCCCGACCGGCCCCGGCGTGCCGGGGACGATTCCCGGCCCTTCGGCCTCCGGGCCGAGCGAGCCGACGCCCTTGGCGTTGGCGACGATCAGGCGTCCCGCCGCGGCGTCGAGCGCCAGGTCGGACGGGTGCCAGCCGGTCGGCACCAGGCCGACGAAGGCGACCGCTTGGTCGGGGCCGGCCCAGTCGTAGACGCCGAGCGCGTTGTTGCCGGCTAGGCTGACGACCAGCCGGGCGTCGGCCCCGTTCTCGCCAGCGACCATCGCCAGCGCGGACGGCGACGACCCCCAGGGGGCGCCGGGAAAAGCCTCGACCGCGATCGCCTTGACGACCTCGTCGCTCCGGATGTCGATCACGGAGACCGTGTCGCTGTTGGTGTTGGCGACGAAGAGGTAGTCGTCGTGCTGGAGCAGGGCGGTCGGCCGCAACCCGACCGTGATCGCGCGCTCCTCGACCCCGGACGCCAGGTCGATCACCGAGACGGTACCGGTGGAGGCGAGGCCGAGGCGGGGATCGGCGACGAGCTCGGTGCCGGCCGAGTCGTTGGTGAAGTCCCCTTGCTGCGCCGGCCGGCCGCCCTCGTTGCTGACGTAGAGCTTGCCGCCGATCCGGTGCAGGGAATGCGGCGCGTTGCCGACCGCGATCTGGTCGGTCAGCGTCCGCGTGGCGAGATCGAAGACGCCGACCGTGTTCTCCATGTTGAGCGCGACGTAGAGAGTCTGCCCGTCCTCGGCCAGGGCCAGGCTGCCGGGCCGCGGCGTCTGCTCGGGCGCCCCCGGCAGCACGACGCGCTCGACCAGCGAGAGGGTGCCGTCGGCGGCGACGTCGGCGATCGTGATCGCGCCGGTGGCGTCCGAGGCGTAGAGCCGGTTCCCGTCGGGCGCGTAGAGGACGCCGGCGTAGGAGGCGGCGACCTCCTCGTCGTCGTCGGGGGCGGCGTCCGGGCTGAACTCTTGGAGCACGTCGTTGGTCGCCAGATCGACGACGGTCAGCGGGGGCCGGTCGAAGGCGGTCAGGAAGACGGCGGTCCGCCCGTCCGGCCGGAGGGCGACGGCGTTCGGCCGACCCTGGAACTCGACCTGGTCTCCAGCCGGGGTGATGAACTGGTTGGTCGGCAGCAACACCGAGCCGTCTGCCTGGCGGCCGACGACGCAGTCGTCGGCGCCCGCCTGGGTGGCCCCGGCGGCCGGCGGGGCGGGCGGCGGCGCCTCCTGGGCTCGGGCGAAGGTCGGCACGATCGAGAGCACGACGAAGAACGCGATCAGGACAGCGAGTCGGCGCATGCGGAGAACCTCCCCCAGGGACGAGGCGGCGGGCCATCGGGAGCGATGCGGCTACGCGCCGCGCGGGATCGCCCCCGGCCGGGGCGATCCCACGCGATCTCGAACGGCGACAGGGTCGAACGCGGGCCGGTCGCCACGATCCAACGCCGGGCCAAGGGGCGCGGCGGACGAAAGCCGAACTCGGAGCCGGGACGGGTGCGGGCGCGCCCCGGTGGCTCGGCGGCGGATTCGGCTGATCGAGCCACCCCGACCATGCCAGCCGGCGGCCGGCCAAGGGTTAAGCCGCTGCGATCAT
>JBBSNJ010000413.1:0-4047 GCA_038232775.1 Thermomicrobiales bacterium | reverse complement strand
GCAGCAGGGGCGAGAGCTTGGCCGACCCGCCCAGCCCGAGCGCCACGCCGAGCACGATCGACCGCGCCCAGGTGGGTCGATCGGTCAGCGCGATCGCCGCCACCGCCGACGCGGCCACCGCCAGCGTTAAGACCGCGTCGGAGCCGGCCAGACTCGAGAGATAGATCGAGAGCGGATGGAAGATCAGCAGCAGCGCGGCGGCCACCCCGGCCACCCGCCCCCCGAGGCGGCGTCCGATGCCGAACGCGGCGACCGCGATCAAAGCTCCGATCAGGACGTTCGTCCGCCGCGCGGCGGCGAGATCGGCCGCCGGCGGCATCGCCCCGTGGCGCCGGTTCCAGCGGTCCCCGAAGTGGAAGTTCCAGTAGCTGTTCGGTTCGACGTCTCGGCCCTGGGCCAGCAGGCCGAGGCCCATCAGGTAGGAGCCGAGGGGAGGCTGCCCCCGCATCAGGTCCCCGTCGCGCCAGTAAGGACCGAGCGGGTCGGTCAGCTCGGCGACGAACTGGGAGCGGTGGATCCAGCGCGCCTCGTCGCGGTGGAAAGCCGTCCCCGCCACGTGCGCCAGGTTGACCCCCAGCGCCAGGAAGAAGAGGACGGCGGCGAGCAACAGGTCGCGGCGGTCGAAGGGCACGGCCGTCAGTCCCTTGGCGCGAAGTCGCGGGTGGGCGGACGGTGATCGGAGCTCGGTACGGGTCGAACTCGGTCGCCGTCGCCGCCGAGTCTACCAGTCCGCGACGGGGGTTTGCCGCCCACCTCGCGTCAGTCCGGCCGCGCTCCCACCTGGGCGGCCTCCCCCACAAACCAGGGGCACCGAATCGGGCCGTGCCTCGCCCGCTCCCCGGCTCACGAGCCGTGGGCCGCCGCGCCGGTCAGCTCCGCCAGCCGCGCGAAGAACGTCGGGAACGTCTTGGCGACGCAGCCGGGGTTCTCCAAACGGACCCCCGGTGCCCGCAGCCCGGTGACCGCGAAGCTCATCGCCATCCGGTGATCGTCGTAGGTGGCAACGTCGGCCGGTCGGACCGCGGCCGGGGTGATCGTCAGTCCGTCGGGGCGCTCCTCCACCCCTTGGCCCAGCTTGCGCAGCTCGTTCGCCACCGCCGCCACCCGGTCGGTCTCCTTCAACCGAGCGTGACCGATCCCCCGGATCGTCGTCGGTCCTTCGGCGAAGGGCGCGATCGCCGCCAGCGTCTGCGCCGTGTCCGAGATCGGGCCGAGGTCGAGATCAACTCCCCGCAGCCGGCCCCCCGCCGGCCCCCGCACCTCGACCCCGCCGTCGTCGACACTCACCTCCGCTCCCATCGCCGCCAGCACGTCGACGAACCGCAGATCGCCCTGCGCCGAGTCCGCGCCCAGCCCCTCGATCCGGACCCGTCCCCCGGTCACCGCCGCCGCCGCCAGAAAGTAGGAGGCATTCGAGGCGTCCGGCTCGATCCGGAAGACCCGCCCCCGGTAGCGCTGCCCCGGACGCACCCGCAGCCATCGCCATCGCTCGCGATCGAGCTCGACCTCGACCCCGAAGGCGGCCATCACCGCCGCCGTCAGCGGGAGGTACGGCTTGGAGACCAAATCGCCCTCGACCTCGATCTCGACCCCCGCCGCCGCCGCGGCCCCGGCCATCAGCAGCGCCGAGAAGAACTGACTGCTCTCCCCGCCGTCCATCCGACACCGGCCCCCCTCCAGACCGTCCGCTCGCGCCACCACCGGCGGGTACCCCGCCTCCCGCTCGCTCGCGATGTCCGCCCCGAGGTCGCGCAGCGCCCCGACGAGCGGCCCGATCGGGCGCTGCCGCATCCGGGGCACGCCGTCGATCCGGAACCGTCCGCGGCCGAGCGGCAAGGCCGCGGTCAGGAACCGCATCGTCGTCCCCGAGTTGCCGACGAAGAGGTCCGCCTGGCGAGCCGGGAAGCTCCCCCCGCCCCCTTCGACCACGAACCGTTCCCCGGCCTCGTCCGCCTCGACCCGGAGCCCAAGCGCGGCCAAGGCGCCGGCCATGTAGCGGGTGTCGTCGCTGTGGAGCGCCCCGACCAGCTCACTGGTCCCGTCCGCCAGCGCCGCCACCACCAGCGCGCGGTTGGTCAGGCTCTTCGAGCCCGGCACCCGCGCCACCCCGCTGACCGGCCCGTCCACCGGCACGATCGCCAAGGGATCGGACCGTCGTGGTCCGGTCTCGGTCACGGACGACCCCATCGATCCCATCCTCGCGATCCTCTCCGGACTGCCCCTTCGTCTAACGGCGAGTCGCCCTCGTGCCGCGCTCGGGACAGGGTAGCAGGCCCCCCGTCGTGCTCGCGACCCGCCGCTGGCCGCTCGGCGCAAGTCCCTTCGGCACCGCTCAGCGTAGACGTCGAGCCCGCTGCCACCGCCCCGGCAGCTAGGGTCCTATCCCGCGTCTCAAAACGTCCGGGTCAACCAATCTCGGGTTCGGGGATCGCCGAGGCGTTGAGGACTTGGCGCCGCGCTCCAGCATCGTTCAGTTGCGGCGCGACCCGCGTCGTGCCTCGTAGCTGGATCATTCGGAATCCCGAGACTCTTGGTCAAGGCGCCGGCTTCGCTCTCTCGGGCGGCGACGGACGACGCCGACGGCGTCTCGATCAGTGGAAGCCGTTCGTCGCACCAACTAGAGGGGCGGCCGCGACCGCGGACGTCTGTCCTGGCCCGTCCCGAAACTCTCTGCCGCGGCGGTGCGTTGCAGCGGACGGGGCACTCGGGCCCGTTGGGCGGGCCGGGTCGCGGGCGACGGCGGCGGGTTCCGCCGAACCGGCTATACTCATCGGCGGCGCCTGCCGCCGCCGCTTCCGCCTCGGCGCCGACCCGGCGCGGCGCGGCAGCCGCCGTCCCCCGCGGCGCCCGCACCCGATCCGCCGCACGCGGCACTCGCCACAGGACACCTGAGCGGATGGAGCCACGACCCCCTCGTCCCCGGAGCCAGCCCTCGCGCGAGCACCCCCCAGTCTCCTCCGCGGATGGGCACGCCGGTCCGCCTCCCCCCTACCGGCCGGGAGCGTCCCCCGGTCCCGACGTCTATCCTCCCCAAGCCGGCGTCCCCGGCGCCTACGAGGGCCCGATTCCCCTCGTGCCCCGCGTAGAGCGCCAGCGGCGGCGACTGGCCCGCACCGTCGCGCTCCTCCTGCTCCTCCTCGCGGTGCTCGGCGGTGGCGGCTACCTCCTGCGGGACCGGATCCTGCCGGACGATCCCGACACCCCCCCGGCTCAGGTCGCGCTCGATCCGGCCCCGACGCCGACCGAGGTCGCTGCCGCCGCCCAGGAGACCCGCCTGCCCGCTCAGCCGACCCCGGCCCCGGCCTCGGGGGGCTCGGTCCTCGACCCACCGACCGCCACCGCCCCGGCCGCCGCGCCAGGCTCCCCACCGCCCGCCAACCGCGCCGCTCCTCCCCCCGCCGCTGCTGAAGGGGGCGCCGCCGCACCGGCCGCCGCCGACGGCGAGGACGCACCGCCCCCCGCTGATCGGGCGCCGCAGGATCTCCTGCCGACCGAAGCCCAGGTACCGTCGGGGTTGGTCGAGACCGAAGAGGGATCGCTCGACCGAGACGCCGTCTTGAACGCCCTCGGCGGCACCGAGGAGGCGAACGATCTGCTCGACCGATGGGGCTGGGACGCCAACGTCTTCCGCTATTTCGCCACGGGGGAGGGTGAAACGACCGAGAACGGCATCACCGACGTGACGATTAGCGTTCACCAGTTCGCCGATCCCGGTTCCGCCGCCGACGCGGTCCAGTACTTCTCCGACTACCTGATCACCACCGGCAGCGGCTACGAAGTGGTCGAAGGCGAGACGATCGGCGACGAGACGCGCTGGCTGCGCCAGGAGACGGACGCCGGCATCAACCTCGCCGCCTACCTCCGGGTGGGTCCCGACATGGTCCGGATCGGCGGCTTCTCCCCCGACGCCGATCCCGCCGCCGACGTCGCCGCCATCGCCCAAGCCATCGCCGAGGCATGAAGCGGGGCCGGGCCGAAGGTCCGGCCCCGCGCCCTTCCGGGGGGCGCCCCGGACCAAACGACGACGGACGAGACCCCTACGCGGGG
>JBBSNJ010000412.1:0-4061 GCA_038232775.1 Thermomicrobiales bacterium | reverse complement strand
GTCGGAGACGGAATCCGGGTGATGAGTCGTGGTTGCCGGAGATCGGCCCTCACCCCCGGGCCCCCGAGCCCGGCGGGCGGTGGGGGGGGTGCTAGGGGATGCGTGTGGCGTTACCCGCGCGTGGTACGGGGGCCCCCACCCCCCGACCCCCCTTGTCTCCCGCCCCCCCCCCGCGCTGCCCCACCCCGGCGGGCGCGCCCCCGCCCCCGCCCCCTCCGCTCCCCGTCGCACCCGAGCCCGCCAGCCGCCGCCTACGCTCCGTCGCTGGCGTCCTGCCCGACGTTGCGCTCCATCTCGTGCGTCAGCAGGATCGCCTCGGCCACCTCGCGCATCGACTTGCGGGTGTCCATGCTCGTCTTCCGGATGCGGTGGAAGGCCTCCGCCTCGCGCAGGCCGTGGACCTCCATCAGCACCCCCTTGGCCCGCTCCACCAGCTTGCGCGCCTCGAGCGCCTCCTTGAGATCCCCCAGCTCCCGCTCCAGCGACTGGAACTCGTCGAACCGAGCCAGCGAGAGCTCGATCACCGGCATCAGCTCGGCCTGGCGGAACGGCTTGACCACGTAGCCGACCACCCCCGCCTCCTTCGCCTGCTCGACCAGCGCCTGGTCCGAGTAGGCGGTCAGCAGGACGACCGGGGCGATCTTCTCCCGCGTCAGGTCCTCGGCGGCCGTGATCCCGTCGACCCCCGGCATCTTGATGTCCATGATCACCAGATCGGGCCGCAGCCGGCGCGCCAGCTCCATCGCGCTGCGGCCGTCCCCCGCCTCGGCCACGATCTCGTAGCCGAGCTGGGTCAGCATCTCGCGCAGATCGAGCCGGATCAGCGACTCGTCGTCGGCGATCAGGATCCGCCACGGGGCGGCGGGCAGAGAGGAGAGGGCGCTCGTGCTCATGACCGTCCAGACACGAACTCCCGACCGGGCAGGGCCGCCGGGCCGGGTCAGACGTCCAATCGGTGCCCCGACCACCGCGCGATCGACACCGCTCGGGCACCGGTGCGGCCGAGAGTCGAACCGGACCCCAAAACACGAGCGATCACGGGTGGGGAAAAGAGGGTCGGGGCGAGAGGATTCGAACCTCCGACCACCGGTACCCCATACCGGTGCGCTACCGGGCTGCGCCACGCCCCGACGTACGACGGAGTATAGCAGTGGGTAGTGGGTAGTGGGTAGTGGGTAGTGGGTAGTGGGTAGTGGGTAGTGGGTAGTGGGGAGACGCCAGGACGACGAGCGTTCAGTGCCTCACTCCGTACTACCCACTGCCCACTGCCCACTCCCGGCCTACTTGACGTCCGCCTTGGCGCCGGCCTCTTCCAGCTTCGTCTTGGCCGCCGCCGCCTCGTCCTTCGAGACCGCCGTCTTGACCGGCTTCGGCGCGCCGTCGACGACGTCCTTCGCCTCCTTCAGGCCGAGGCTAGTCAGCTCGCGGACCGCCTTGATCACCTGGATCTTGTTCGCCCCGACCTCGGTCAGGATCACGTCGAACTCGGTCTGCTCTTCTTCCTCGGCCGCGGCCGCGCCGCCGCCGCCCGCCGCCGGCGCCGCGCCGACCGCCACCGGCGCCGCCGCGCTGACGCCCCACTTCTCCTCAAGCTGCTTCACCAGCCCGTTCAGCTCGAGGACCGTCATCCCTTCCAGTTGCTCGATCAACGTCGCCGTGTCCGCCATCTCGTCGTTCCTCCGTCGTTACCGGACGCCAGACGCCAGATGCCGGACGCCAGTTTTCAGTTACCAGTTGCCAGTTACCAGTCGCGAGACACCCGCCTGCCGACGCGTGCTGGCGTCTGGCGTCTGGCGTCTGGCATCTCCGTCAAGCGGCTTCCGCCGCCTCGTCGGTCGCGCCGCCGCCGAGCTGTTCGGCGCGGGCGTTGAGCAGGTAGGCCAGCGAGCGGGACGGCCCACTCAGGACCCCCACGGTCCGCGCCAGCGGCGAGACGAGCATCCCGAGCACGCGGGCCTGGAGCTCCTCGCGCGAGGGGAGCGTCGCCAGCGCGTCGATCTCCGGCGCCGTCACCAGCCGGTTGTCGAGCACGCCGCCGCGCACCGTCAGCACGCGCGACGTGCGCACGAAGTCGGTGACGACCTTCGAGGCTTGGACCGGGTCATCGTAGGCCAGCACCAGCGCCGTCGGCCCCTTGAGCAGCCCGTCCAGCCCCTCGATCCCGACGCGGCCAGCGGCGATCACCGTCAGCGTGTTCTTGGCGATCCGGAACTGGGCGCCGCTTGGCCGCAGGTTGGTCCGCAGCCCCTCCAGATCGCCCACCCCCAGGCCGCGATAGTCGGTCACGATCGTCAACTGCGCCCGCGACAGTTGGTCGGCCAGCTCGTTGATGGTGGCCGCTTTCTGCGGGGTTGGCATCGGTTTCACCTCCTCTCCCACTGCCGTGGAACCCGTCGATCCGCCGAACCCAACGAAACGCCCCGGATCGCGGCGCGACCCGGGGCGCAGGCGAGCAGCGCGCAGCGCTGCCCCTCGGCGGACCCACGGGCCTCGGTCGGGGATTAAGGAGGGGCGAAGCCCGCTCCACCGACGGTCTACGGCCGGGGATTTCGTCTCGGTTGGGACCAGGTCCGGCGGGCGCGCTAGGCGGCCAAGCCGGCCGCGCTGGCGAACGTCACCCCGACGTCGAGCGAGATGCCCGGCGCCATCGTCCCGGTCAGCGACAGTGTACGGCAGTAGATCCCCTTGACGCCAGACGGCTTCGCCCGCTGCAGGGCGTCGACGAAGGCGTAGAGGTTCTCCCGGATCTGCCCTTCCTCGAAACTCTTGCGGCCGATCCCGAGGTGGACGATCCCGGTTCGGTCGTTGCGGAACTCGACCCGCCCACCCTTCAGCTCGCGCACCACGCCCGCCAGATCCTCCGGGTTGCGGACCACCGTCCCCGAGCGGGGGTTCGGCATCAGGCCGCGGCGGCCGAGGATCCGGCCCAAGCCGCCGACCTTGCCCATCTGGTCCGCCATCGCGATCGCGGCGTCGAACTCCAGCCACCCACCCTGGATCTGCTGGACGAACTCGTCGGTGCCGGCGTAGTCGGCCCCCGCATCGCGGGCGATCCGCTCCGCCTCGCCGGCGGCGAAGACCAGCACCCGCACGTTCTTGCCCGTGCCGTGGGGCAGGACGACCGACGAGCGGACGATCTGGTCCGCCTGCCGGGGGTCGATCCCGAGCCGGGCGTGGATCTCGACCGTCTCGTCGAAGTTGGCGAAGCTGATCTGCTTCAAGAGCGAGATCGCCTCGTCCGGCAGGTACTGCCGCTCTTCCTCGACCTGCTTCACCGCGTCGCGGTACTTCTTGCCGTGCTTCGCCACGTTCCGTTCCTCCTGTGGTCCCAGCGGGGCCGCCGACCCCTCCCACCCGTCCGCTCACCGACCGCCCACCTGGCGGTCGTCTCCCGCGCGCTCCCGCCGCCGATTCTGGTGCGGGTCGGGCCCGAACGCGTCCGGGGGCCGAAGCTCCGTCCGCCATGCCGCGCCCGCCGAGGCGTCCGTCGTCCGCCCAGCAGCGACGTTCCCTCGCCGCGGCCGGAGCGACGGCGGCGGACGACCTCCAGCCCGGACGGATCGCGCCCCGGCCGTCGCTACGCCCCGACCGCGATCCCCATGCTCTTGGCCGTCCCCTCGATCTGCTTGACGGCGCCGGCCAGATCGATCGCGTTCAGGTCCTTCATCTTGAGTTCGGCGATCTCGCGCACCTGATCGGCCGTGACCTCGCCGACGCGGTCGGTGCGCGGGTTGCCGGCCCCCTTGTCGATCCCGGCCGCCCGCCGCAGCAGGTCGGCCGCCGGCGGCGTCTTGGTCACGAAGCTGAACGAGCGATCCTCGTAGACCGTGATCACGACCGGGATGATCTGCCCGGCCATCCCCTGCGTCCGCTCGTTGTACTCCTTGCAGAAGTTCATGATCGCCACGCCGTGCTGGCCCAACGCCGGCCCGATCGGCGGCGCCGGCGTCGCCTTCCCGGCCGGGATCTGCAGCTTCACGTACGCCCGAACGCGCTTCGCCACGGTTGCTTCCTCCTAGTTCTCAGTCGTCAGTCGTCAATCGTCAGTCGTCAGGACGAGG
>JBBSNJ010000411.1:0-4061 GCA_038232775.1 Thermomicrobiales bacterium | reverse complement strand
GCTCGCCGCGCGGGGGATCGCGGGAACGGGCCAAACCGGCTACCATGTCGGCAGCAGCCCCCGTGGCGTCCGCGGACGCCGTTCCCGCACCGAGCAGGAGACCGTCATGCAGGAGATCTTTCCGCTCGCCGCCGGCGTCGCCATCGGCGCCCTCGCCGCGCGCTTCGTCTCGGCCCGGCTGCGGTTGCCGGTGATGTTCGCCCTCGGCCTCCTCTTCGGCCTGGCCGCGAGTTGGGCCAGCGGCGAGCTGGCGGTCAGTTGGGGCTTCCTCTCGGTCGACACGGCGCTCGTGATCGGCGCCGCGCTGGTGACCGCCGCCCTCGCCGGCGCCGGGCAGCGGCGGGCCGCGGGGCGGCGGGTGAGGGTCGAGTAGGCTGCTCGCCGCGCCTCGCGGATGGGGGCGGGTCGCTCCGCGTTGCCCGCCCGCCGGTGCGCTCGACGACGATCCGGTCGGTCGCTTGTCCCGCCGAGGGGTGGCGTCGCTCGGGGAGCACCGGCGATCCAGCCCGATTGCGTCAAACGGAGTCCGGGTGGTGGCTTGCGCTGGCCCCCTTCCCCCGGTCCCGCTGCGGCAGGAGCGGGGAGCCTTTGGCCGCCAGAGCGCCACGGTGCAACCGGATTCCGTATGAGATGCGGTTCGGGGCCGCGGGTCGCGAGCCGGGCCTGGCCCGTCGCGGTGATCGGCGGGAGAGTAGTGCCCGTCACGGCCCGGCGTCGGTCCGCATCGCGCGGATGAGCACGACGGTGAGGCCGAGGATCACCAGCAGCAAGAGGAACGAGGCGGCGGCGGCGCGGCCCATGTCGAGGGTCGTGAAGGCCGCCTTCCAGATCGAGTAGGTGATCGTCTCGGTGGCGGTGCCGGGACCGCCGCGGGTCAGCACGTAGATGAGGTCGTAGGTCTTCATCGCGGCGATCATTCGGATCAGGACGGCGACGAGGAGGACGGGGGTCAACAGCGGCAGGGTGATCGTCCGCAGCACCTGCCAGGCGGAGGCGCCGTCGACCGTGGCCGCCTCCAGCGGATCGCGCGGCAGGGCGGTCAGGCCGGCGAGGATGATGACGATCATCAGCGATGTTTCGTGCCAGACGTCGACCCCGATGATGGTCGGCATCGCCGTGTGCTGCCCCCCGAGCCAGGTCTGCCGCGGGAGGCCGACCGCGCCGAGCAGCCAGTTGACGGCGCCGAGCTCGGGGTGCAGCAACAGGCGCCAGATGAGGCCGACGGCGATCGGGCTGACGAGGAGGGGGATCAGCAGGATCGCCAGGTAGACGCTCCGACAGCGGAGCCCCGGCTGGTTGAGGAGCAGCGCCAGCCCGAGCGCGATCAGCAGCTCCAGCACGACGACGCTGACGGCGAGGACCGCGGTGTTCCGGGCCGCCGTCGCGAAGAGTGCTTCGCCGAGGGTCGCTCGGTAGCTCGCCAGCCCGACGAAGCCGCCGATGCCGCCCTCCGTCAGGTCGTAGTCGTGGACGGAGACGTAGAGCGCGTAGCCGAGGGGGAAGGCGACGACCAGGACCAGCGCCAGCACCATCGGCGCGGTCATGGTTTGCCGGAACGGCAGCCGTGGACGGGGCCGGGGCCGGCGGGGCTGGGCGCCCGACGCGAGATCGGTCGTCGGCCGGTCGGCGACCGCCTCGGAGGACGACGGCGCGGGCAGCGGCCGTTGGTGCGCCATCTCGCTCCTCTCGACGCGGACGCCGGGCCGATCGGGACCGGCGGCGGATCACCTCGGGGGCGGCC
The DNA here is from genome assembly GCA_038232775.1 of Thermomicrobiales bacterium. Classification (GTDB taxonomy): domain Bacteria; phylum Chloroflexota; class Chloroflexia; order Thermomicrobiales; family UBA6265; genus JBBSNJ01. Next base: position 2,320 of record JBBSNJ010000411.1, on the reverse strand, counting down.
CCAACTCGCCGGGCGCCCGGCCGCCGACGCCTGCCGCCGCACGGCCGGGCTCGCGGTGCGTCAAGGCTGAACCCGCGGCCCCGACCACGCGCCCGAAGGTTGACGCGCTACCTAGAGCGGTTTGCAGAAGGGTCGGCCCGAGGCCACGGCGTGGTTCGGTGGGCCACGGTCGCCCTGCGGGCGACGGGCGCAGCAAGCAGCGCCCCTACCAACCGGTCGCGGCCGGTCAGCTTCATGGCACCCCGCTCTAGAGCAGCTCTGCGAGCTCCTCGGCGGCGGCGTCCATCGCCGCTTGCGGCGTGGCGCCGCCGGCGACGGCTTCGCTCAGGTGGCGGCCGACGATCTCGACCAGTTGGGCTTGCTTCGTCACCGGCGGCAAGCCCCGGCCGGCGCCGATCATCGCCTTGGCCTGCGGCAGCCAGGGGTACCTGGCCACGATCTCGGCGTCGTCGTACGGCGCCATCTGGGTCGCCAGGCTGCCGGCGAGGGCGCGGCGCCGGGCGACGTCGGGGGATTCGACCCAGCGCACGAACTCCCAACCGGCGTCGGGGTTGGGGGAGCTGACCGGGATGCCCCAGCCCCAGGCCCCGCTCAGGCCGGTGCCGCCCGGCATCACGACGGCGGCGTTCTGGCCGCGGACGGCGGAGGTCTCGTCCTCGTCGACGACGGCGAGCATCCACATGAAGCTGACCGAGCTGAAGCCCTTGCCCTGGCTGTAGACGGCGATCGAGTCGTTGTAGTTGGCGCTGGCGGCGCCGGGTTGGGCGGCTTGGTTGACGCAGTCGACGTAGAGCTCGGCGGCGCGGACGCCGTTCTCGTCGTTGAGGATCGCCGCCGTCATCTCCTCGTTGTAATAGTCGCCGCCCGCGCTGTAGAGGAAGTTGCAGAACTCCATCGTGATCGGGTCGACCTGCTGCGCCGTCATCACCGCCCCGTAGAGCTCGTCCCCCCGGAGCTCGGTGATGGCCTTGGCCAGCGCCACGTACCCCTCGACGCTGTCGGGCAGGATCAGGTTCTGGCCGGTCTGCGCCCGGTACTCCTCCTGGAAGGCCGGATCTTGGAGCAGGTCGTCGCGGTAGATGAGGCCCATCGGGTAGGCGTAGAAGGGGACGTAGAAGGTCTGACCGTCGACCCGGGAGACGATGTCGAGCGTGGCCGGGATGTAGCGGCTGAGGTCGATCGCGCCGTCGCTGCCGGCGATGCGGTCGTCGAGCGGCTCGACCCAGTTGGAGCGCGCGAACTCGTAGACCCAGTAGAAGTCGACCTCGAGCACGTCGTAGGAGCCGTTGCCGGGGCCGGCGGCCAGTTGCGGCACGAGCTTCTCGCGCATGACGTCGTAGACGACCTTCTCGAAGTTGACCGTGATCCCGGTCAGCTCCTGGAACTCGGGCAGCATCTGCTCGATGATCGTCGTCTCGAGCAGATCCTCCATCAGCAGGTTGAGGGTCGTCCCCTCGTGGTCGCGCGAGAAGGTCGGCTCCTGGGCGCGGGCGCCGACCCCGAGGCGGGCGCCGAGCGAGAGCGCCACCCCGGCGCCCGCGCCCGTGCGCAGCAGGCGCCGACGGTCGAGGGGCCGACCGGCTGGGTGGCCGATCGCGCGGGCTGCTGGGGTGCTTGCCGGTTGGTTGTGGGCCACGACGACCTCCTCCTCTTGACGACGGGATACCCTGGGCAGGTTCCTGCCTGCGGGGCCCCGTCCGCTACTTCACCGCCCCGAACGTCAGCCCGCGGACGAGGAACCGTTGGATGATCCAGGTCAGGACGACGATCGGGGTCATCATCGCGATGGTGGCGGCGCAGATGGCGCCGATCTGGTTGCCGCGCGAGGTCATCAGCGAAGCGAGGGCGACCGGCAAGGTCTTCGCCTCGCGGCCGGTCAGGACGAGCGCGAAGAGGAACTCGTTCCAGCCGAGGACGAAGGCGAAGACGCCGGCGGCGAGCATCCCCGGCAAGGAGAGGGGGAGGACGATCCGGCGGAAGGCCCCGAACCGTCCCGCGCCGTCGACCATCGCCGCCTCCTCCAGCTCGCGCGGGATGCCCTGGAAGAAGCCGATCAGGATCCAGACGACGAACGGGAGGTTGAACGAGAGGTAGACCAGCGCCAGCGCCCACCCCCGGTCGAGCAGGCCGAAGCGCTGCGCCAGCAGGTAGAAGGGGATCACCAGCGCGACGGGCGGCAGCATCTGGGTGCCGAGCACCGTCAGACTGAGGAGCGGGCCGCCGGTCCGGAAGCGGGCGATCGAGTAGGCCGCGAGCGAGCCGACGGCGAGGCTGAAGAGCGCCGACCCGGTCGCGATCCAGAGCGAGTTCCCGAAGTACT
>JBBSNJ010000410.1:0-4066 GCA_038232775.1 Thermomicrobiales bacterium | reverse complement strand
GCCAGGCCGAGGACGCGGGCGATGGTGCCGCCGAGGACGAGCGCTTCGGCATCGGGCGAGTCCTCGCCCCCGAGCAGGGCGCGGTATTTGGCGAGCTCGACGTGCATCAGCTCGAATGGGGTGTCGCTGCCGAAGGCGACGCGGTCGGGGCCGAGCGCCTCGACCGCGCGCAGGATCGGGATGGCGCGGACGGCGCTGCCGATCAGGGTCAGGTTGGGGTGGTCGCGGGCGACCGCGATCGCGGCGGCGCTGAGGTCGTGGAAGGCGGCGCCGCCCATGTGGATGACCAGAATCGGCAGGTCCGGGTAGGCGCGGGCGATGGTCGCCACCCGCGACGGGTGGGTCTGGTCGTAGGCGTCGGCGCCGACGTGGAGGGCGAGGACGCTGCTCAGGCGGGCGACCGCGTCGACGACCGGCATGGCGCGGGCGGGGTCGTCGATCGGGAAGTCGTTCTGGGCGCCGTTGAGCTTGACGCCGTAGCAGCCGTCCTGCTCGATGGCGCGGCGGGCGTCAGCGACGGCGCGGTCGACGCCGAGGTTGGGGTCGGCCCAGCCGAAGCCGAGGATGCGGTCGGGGTGACGGCGCATGGCGGCGGCGACGTAGGCGTTGCCCTGGTCGATCTCGCTGCGGACGTAGGGGGGCTGGAGCCAGGCGACGGCGCGGTCGACGCCGGCGCGGTCCATCCGCCGCAGCAGCTCGTCGATGCCGATGCTGTTGCCGCCCTGGGGGGTGGGCGAGAGGTGGACGTCGGCGTCGATGATCATCGCTGCCCCCGGTCGCGCGCTGCGCCCGTGCCCGACGCGGTTCTGCCGTGGCCGACATGGTGCCATACTCGCGCCCGGCGCGGGAGCGGGGCGGCCGCGCCTCCGGGGATCGGGAGCCGGCAAGCCGACCAAAGGCGCGACCGGGCGGGACCGGTTCCTCGGCCGGCGGTCGGGGCGGGAGCCGCGGGCGCCGGGACCGATCGAGACCGATCGGGACCGGGCGCGGTTCGGGGCGCGGTCGGCGGCGGGGCGAGCGCACGGACGGACGCGGCAGCGGTGGGAGGGCGGGATGGGCGGGAGGCGGGACGAGCCAGGGAGCGGGGCGGCGGCGGGGGCGGGAACGGGGCCGGAGCCGGTGGTGCCGGCGCCGGGGGCGCCGAGCGGCGGGCGGCCGGCGCTCAAGATCCGGGACGTGCGGGTGATCCTGACGGCGCCGGACGGGATCCGGCTGGTGGTGGTCAAGGTCGAGACGACCGAGCCGGGGCTGTACGGGCTGGGGTGCGCGACCTTCACCCAGCGGCCGCTGGCGGTGGCGACCGCGATCGAGGAGTACCTGAAGCCGTTCCTGGTCGGGCGCGACCCGAGCGACATCGAGGACATCTGGCAGGCGGCGTCGGTCAGCTCCTACTGGCGGAGCGGGCCGGTGCTGAACAACGCCCTCGCCGGCGTCGACATGGCGCTCTGGGACATCAAGGGGAAGCGGGCCGGGATGCCGCTCTACGACCTGCTGGGGGGGCGCTGCCGGCGGGCGGCGAACCTCTACGTCCACGCCTCGGGGGCCGACTTCGCGGCGGTCGAGGCGGACGTCCGGCGGTTGCTGGCGGCGGGGTTCCGCTACGTCCGCTGCCAGGTGGCGGTGCCCGGCTACGCGACCTACGGCGCCCAGATCGCGCCGAAGGGGAGCGAGGGGGCGCCGCGGACGAGCTACCCCGGCCAACCCGGCCACCTGGCGCCGCGGCAGGAGGCGTGGGAGCCGGCGGCCTACGCCCGGCTGGTGCCGGCGCTGTTCGACCACCTGCGGGGGGCGCTGGGGGAGGAAGTCGAGCTGCTGCACGACATCCACGAGCGGGTGCCGCCGCCGCTGGCGATCCGGCTGGCGAAGGAGCTGGAGCGGCACCGGCTCTTCTTCTTGGAGGACCCGTTCGCGCCGGAGGACATCGGCTGGTTCCGGCTGCTGCGGCAGCAGAGCGCGACGCCGATCGCGATGGGGGAGCTGTTCGTCAACCAGGCGGAGTGGGTGGGGTTGATCGCGGAGCGGTTGATCGACTTCATCCGGGTCCACCTCTCGGACATCGGGGGGATCACGCCGGCGCGGAAGCTGGCGGCGCTGGGGGAAGCGTTCGGGGTGCGGACGGCCTGGCACGGGCCGGGGGACGTCTCGCCGGTGGGGCACGCGGCGAACCTGCACCTCGACCTGGCCTGCCCGAACTTCGGCATCCAGGAGGGGTACTTGTTTCCGGAGCGGACGCGGGCGGTCTTCCCCGGTTGCCCCGAGATCCGGGACGGGATGCTTTGGCCGAACGCGGGGGCGGGGCTGGGGATCGACCTGGACGAGGCGGCGGCGGCGCGGCATCCCTTCCCCGAGCACCCGCTGAACGGCGCCTGGCCGGAGGTGCGGCAGCCGGACGGGACGGTGGTGCGGCCGTAGCGAGCGCGGGCGTTGGGCGGCGCCTCTTGAGACGCCGAAGGCCGCGGGGAGCGAGGAATCGCCAGCGGAGATGGCGGACATGGACGCGCCGATCGTCATCCAGGGCCTGATCTGGGATGACTGGAATCGGGAGCACATTCGGAAGCACGGGGTCAGCGAAGCCGAGATCGAGGAAGTGGTGACCTTGGAGCCGATGCAGCGGGAGACGTACAAGGGTCGCACGCTGCTGATTGGGCCGAACGGCGAGGGGAGCCTCCTGGCTGTCGTGGTCGGTCCGGTGCCCGGCAGCGCAGGACGGTATTATGTGTTCAGCGCCCGCCCAGCCAGCCGCCAAGAACGCAAGCGCTACTACCAGAGGATTCAGTCGTGACCCATCTCCCGGAGAACGCCCGACGATCCGTCTCGATCCCCGACTTCGCGAGTTTCGACGAAGAAGCGGCCTTCTGGGAGACGCACGACTTCACCGAGTTTTGGGACGACCTGCCGCCGGGTCGGCTCGAAGCCTCGCCGGCGATGCGGGCGCGGGTGCTGGCGCGGTTGGCGAGCCAGGCCACGCCGCCGGGTCGCCGTCCGCCACCGCTCGCGGTCGATCTCGACCCGGCCGACCGCGCCGCCTTGGCGTTGCTGGCCCGCGAGCGCGGCCTGCACCCCGCCACCCTCGTTCAGTCTTGGATCGAGGAACGACTCGAAGAAATGGGGCGAAAGCGGGGAAGCCCGATCGGATAGCGTGCGGCACGGCGCCGGCGATGTCTCGCCGATCCGCCACGCGGCGAACCTGCACCTCGACCTGGCCTGCCCGAACTTCGGCATCCAGGAGGGGTACCGGTTGCCGGAGCGGACGCGGCAGGTCTTCCCCGGCTGCCCCGAGATCCGGGACGGGATGCTCTGGCCGAACGCCGGCGCCGGGCTCGGGATCGACCTGGACGAGGCGGCGGCGGCGCGGCACCCCTTCCCCGAGCACCCGCTGAACGGCGCCTGGCCGGAGGTGCGGCAGCCGGACGGGACGGTGGTGCAGCCGTAGGTCGGGGGGCCGGCTCCGCGAGCGCGCCGACGGTCCGCCGCCACCAGGGTCGCGACGATGGCATCCCCGCCCGACTCGATCCGCATGTGGGCCGGTCCACCCCCACGTGCGTGGGGACGATCGGCAGCGGTACAGGTAGTAGTCGCTTTTTTGCGGTCCACCCCCACGTGCGTGGGGACGATGCCATCGAACGCCCGCAAAAATCCGTGTGGCTCGGTCCACCCCCACGTGCGTGGGGACGATGGGCGGCGCGTGGTCCGGCATCACCTCGCCGTCGGTCCACCCCCACGTGCGTGGGGACGATGCTCTCGGCGGCGGTAGGGGTGCCGATCATGGCGGTCCACCCCCACGTGCGTGGGGACGAGTAGGTGCCGCTGTAGGGAGAGGCGGGGCACGACGGTCCACCCCCACGTGCGTGGGGACGATCTTCGACCCGGCGGCGGGGATCGACACCACGAGGGTCCACCCCCACGTGCGTGGGGACGATGCGCTGGTCGGGACGCCGCCGGCGGGCATGGGCGGGCCACCCCCACGTGCGTGGGGACGATACCAATTCGCGCGGCAGGATCATGCAGTCCAGCGGTCCACCCCCACGTGCGTGGGGACGATTTCGGATCGCGGTCGGTCTCGTCG
>JBBSNJ010000409.1:0-4076 GCA_038232775.1 Thermomicrobiales bacterium | reverse complement strand
TCAAGGAGGTCAACGAGGCCTACGAGGTCCTGACCGACGCCGACAAGCGCAAGCTCTACGACCGCTTCGGCGAGGAGTGGCAACGCTACCGCGACGCCGGCTTCACCGGCGACGAGCCGCGCGGCCGGGCGGGCGGCTTCCCCGGCGGGGCCGGCGGCGCCGGCGGCGCCCGGACGACGACCACCTTCGACCCGGACGACTTCGCCGCCTTCTTCGGCCGCGAGGCCACCGCCGGCCGCGGCCAGACCGGCGATTGGACTGTCTACGAGGCGGGCGGCGGCGAAGACGGCGGCGGCTTCTCCGACTTCTTCCAGACCCTCTTCGGCAACGGGGGGCGGGTCCGCGGCGCGCGCTCGCGGGCGGCGGGCAGCTTCGCCTCCCGCCCGCGCAAGGGGGACGACATCGAGGCCGGGGTCGAGGTCAGCTTCGACGAAGCCTTCCGGGGCGCGACGCGGACGATCGGGCTCCAGGCGACCGAGGTCTGCCCCACTTGCCACGGCACCGGCTTGATCCGCGACACGACCTGCCCGACCTGCGACGGCACCGGCTACGTGCCGCGCAGCCGCACGCTGGAGGTGACGATCCCGGCCGGGGTCGCCACCGGCTCCCGCGTCCGGATCGCCGGCCAGGGCGGACCGGGGGAGAACGGCGGCGCGCCGGGCGACGTCTTCCTCCGGGTCAGCGTCCGGCCCGACCCCCGATTCGAGCGGGAGGGTGACGACCTGCGGACCGAGATCGAGCTGCCGCTGACGACCGCGGTCCTCGGCGGCGAAGCGGTCGTCCCGACCCCGATCAGCCGGGTGGCGCTGACGATCCCGCCCGAGACCCAGCCCGACCGCGTCTTCCGCCTCCGCGGCCAGGGGATGCCGCGACTGCGGGGGCCGAAGGGGGAGCGGGGCGACCTGCTGGCCCGCGTCCGCGTCGCCCTGCCGATGGCGCTCGGCCAGCGGGAGCGGGAGCTGTTCGAGGAGCTGCGCCGGCTGCGCCCGGAGGGCGCGCGATGAGCTTCACCCGGCGCGACGACGATTCGATCCCCTACGTGGCACGATGGACGCAGATCGTCATCGAGGAAGAGCCGAGCGGCGAGCCGCGCTACGCGATCACCGCCGTCGCCGCCCGCACCGGCGTCGGCGTCCAGACCGTCCGCCGCTACGAAGCCTACGGCCTGATCGAGCCGGCGCCGCCCGTCGCCGGCCCGCGCCTCTACTCGGAGGCGGACGTCGAGCGCGTCCGCCGCGTCCGCCGCCTGGTCGACGACCTCGGGGTCAACCTGGCCGGCGCCGCCGCGATCCTCCACCTGCGCGAGCAACTGGTCGCCCTCCAGCGCGAGCTCGTCGCCTTCCAGCGGGAGCAGGGGAAGGAACGCTAGCTCCCCCACCAACAACCGCGGCCCCCCACCTGCGATATAGTGCCGCCGAGATCGCGCCTCAGACCCCACGACGCCGCGGCGCGACCGAGCCCGCCCGCCCCGTCTCCGGTACCTCTCGAACTCCGCCTGAACGGCCCGCTCGCCCCCCGACGCCCGACTTCTGACACCTGACTCCTGTCACCTGACTCCTGACGTCTAACCCTCGGAGGCCCCCCCAATGCCGGCGACGATCGTGATGGGCGGCCAGTGGGGCGACGAAGGGAAGGGGAAGCTGACCGACGCCCTCGCCGCCGCGGCCGACGTCGTCGTCCGCGCCAACGGCGGCGCCAACGCCGGCCACACCGTCGAGACCGAGCGGGGCGTCTTCAAGCTCCACCTCGTTCCATCCGGCATCCTCAACCCCGAGTGCCTCTGCGTCGTCGGCGCCGGCGTCGTCGTCGACCCCAAGGCCCTGCTCGAGGAGATGGACGCCCTCGCCGCCCGCGGCGTCGATCTCGGGAACCTGCGCGTCGCCGACCGCGCCCACCTCGTCCTCCCCTACCACCCGGTGCTCGACCGCCTGGAGGAGGCGCGCCTCTCCGAGGAGGGGATCGGCACCACCCTGCGCGGCAACGGCCCCGCCTACGCCGACAAGATGGCCCGCCGCGGTCTCCGCGTCGCCGACCTGCTCGACGCCGGCGCCCTCCGCCGCAAGCTCGGCCGCGAGGTCGAGCAGAAGAACCGCCTCTTCGCCGGCGTCTACGGCGAGCCCCCGCTCGACCCCGACGCCGTCGTCGCCGAGTACGCCGCCCTCGGCCAGCGCATCGCCCCGTATGTGGCGCCCGGCGAAGTCTTGGTCCAGGACGCCCTCGCCGCCGGCCGCGAAGTCGTCGTCGAGTGCGCCCAGGGGGCGATGCTCGACATCGACTACGGCACCTACCCGTTCGTCACCTCTTCATCCCCGACCGCCGCCGGCGCCTGCCAAGGCGCCGGGGTCGCCCCGACCCAGGTCGCGCGGGTGATCGGCGTCTTCAAGGCCTACGCCACCCGCGTCGGCAACGGCCCCCTCCCGACCGAGCTCCACACCGCCGCCGGCGAGCTGATCCGGGAACGGGGCCGCGAGTACGGCACCACCACCGGACGGCCCCGCCGCTGCGGCTGGTTCGACGCCGTCGCCGCCCGCTACGTCGCCCGCCTCAACGGCATCACCGAGGTCGCCCTCTCCCTCCTCGACGTCCTCGACGCCTTCGACCAGATCGAGGTCTGCACCGGCTACCGCCTCGACGGCGCCGTGCTCGACCACCTCCCCGCCCGCGACGACCTGCTCGCCCAGGTCTCCCCCGTCTTCGAGACCCTGCCCGGTTGGCGGTCCCCGATCGGCGATGTCCGCGCGGCCGAAGCCCTGCCCCCGGCCGCCGTCGACTACCTGCGCTTCCTGGAGGACGCCATCGGCGCCCCGATCACCCTCGTCGGCGTCGGGCCGGAGCGGCGCCAGTTCGTCCCGCTGGCGGGCGGCGCCGGCGGAGTCGCCGCGCTCGTGGGTGCCGGCATCGCCTGATTCCCGAGGTTGGCCCTGCCCGCGTCAGTCCGCGCTGGCCCCATCCGGTGGACCCGTTGACGCACCCGGAGCGGCGTCTGGTCTCTGCGATCTGAGGAGTGCCACGGCACGAGCGACGGAGGCGACGATGGACCACCCCTTGCCGGCGACCGAGGCCGACGTGGTCGTGATTGGGGCGGGCGCGTTCGGCTTGAGCGCGGCCTACCAACTGGCGGCGCTCGGCGCGGGGCGGGTCGTCGGACTCGACCGCGTCGCCCCCGCCTCGCAGACCTCGCCGCGGGCGGCCGGGCTGTTCAAGCTGGTCCAGGCCGACGAGACGCTGACGCGGCTGGCCCGCCTCAGCGTCGAGACAATCACTGGCTTCGAGGCAGCGACGGGCGTCCCGATGCCCCACGTCCGCTCTGGCTCGCTGCTGACGGCCCAGACGCCGGCGCACGCCGAGATGATCCGGCGCGAAGTCGTTGATTCTCGATCGTGGGGGATCGCGGTCGACCTCGTCGACGCGGTCGAAGCGGGGCGCGTGGCGCCCTACCTGGCCGGCGACGGTCTGCTCGCCGCCTGCCACGTGCCCGACGACATCTACGTCGAGGAACCGGCGACGCTCCTGGCGGCCTACCGGGCGGCGGCCGAGGCTCGGGGCACGGTGGTCGAGGGCAACGCGCCGGTGACCGGAGTCCGGATCGACGGGGGGCGGGTGGCGGGGGTGGTCACCCCTCGCGGAGAAGTCCGGACCGAGCGGGTGGTCGACGCGGCCGGCGCTTGGGCGGCGGCGGTCGGCGGGCTGGCCGCGGTCCCGGTGCCGGTGGCCCCGGTCCGCCACCAGCTGATGATCACCGCCCCGATCGCGGGGGTCGCGAGCGACCAGCCGATCGTCCGCATCATCGACGCCGCCGTCTACGTCCGGCCGGCGCGGGCCGGGCTGATGGTCGGCGTCTTCGAGGGCGACCCGCTGCCGCTCGACCCGCGGCGGGCCGGACCCGACTTCGCGATCGACCAGACGCCGCTCGATCAGAGGGTGCTCGACCGCAGCGCCGGGGAGGTGGCGGGCGTGGTGCCGGCTCTCGTCGGGGCCGAGGTCGCCGAGCTGCGGGGCGGCCTGTTCACGATGACGCCGGACGCCCGCTTCCTGCTCGGGCCGGCCCCGGGGCTTGATGGCTTCTGGCTGGCGAC
>JBBSNJ010000408.1:0-4093 GCA_038232775.1 Thermomicrobiales bacterium | reverse complement strand
TACCAGGCGCGGGAGATCAGCTTCTGGTTGTCGGAGACCTTTTGCCACGTCTCGCCCCGGTCGTCGGAGCGGTAGAGCCCCCCCTCCTCCTTGTGCTCGACCAGCGCCCAGACGCGCCCCGCCTGGGCGGGGGAGGCGGCGACCCCCATCTTGCCGATCGTCCCCGCCGGCAGGCCGGGGCGCTCGGTCAGCTCCTCCCAACTCTCGCCGCCGTCGGTGGAGCGCCAGAGACCCGAATCCGGGCCGCCGGAGGAGATCATCCAGGGGGAGCGGAACGCCTCCCACACAGCGGCGTAGAGGACCCGCGGGTTCGTCGGGTCGAGGCTGAGGTCGACCGCGCCCGCCTTCTCCGAGACGAAGAGGCTGTGCCGCCAGCTGGCGCCGCCGTCGGCGGAGACGAAGACGCCGCGCTCCGGATTCGGGCCAAAGGCGTGGCCGAGGGCGGCGACCCAGACCTTGTCCGGGTCCGTCGGGTGGACGCGGACCTTGCCGATGTGGCGCGTCTCGCGCAGGCCGACGTTGCGCCAGCTACGGCCGGCGTCCGTGCTCGTGTAGACGCCGTCGCCGTGGGAGACGTCGGTCCGAATCGTCGTCTCCCCCATCCCGGCGTAGAGGACGTTCGGGTCCGAGGGGGCGACGGCGAGGGCGCCGACCGAGGCGGTGGCGAAGAAGGGGTCGGAGACGTTCTTCCAATAGGTCCCGGCGTCGGTCGTCTTCCAGACGCCGCCGGCGACGGCGCCGAAGTAGAACGTGTCCTGGTCCCGCGGGTCGCCGGCGACGGCGACGACGCGCCCGCCCCGGAAGGGGCCGGGGCAGCGCCAGCGGAGCAGGCCGTCGAGGTCGAGGGTCGGGGTCTGGGCATCGGCCACGGGGCCATCTCCTCCTTAAATCCGCGATCCGTCGCGAGGGACCGGACCGGCAGGATACCAGAGGCGGCCCCGTCCCCGACCACGAGCCGGCCCCCTGCCTCTGCCCAGCTCAGAGCCGTCTCCGTCTCCATTCCAGCGGGAAGGAGCCTCTCCCCGCCCGCTCCCCGGCGTCATGTTGGCGGCCGCGGCGAACGAGGACGCCCCCCTGAGAAGAACGCCTGGCGGCCCGGACCGGCGAAGGGTCGGCAGCACCAGCCCGCACCGCGCTGCCGGCTCCGCTCCTGGTGGCCCGATCGACGTGGACGGTAAGCGGAAGGCGTGGTCGAGCCCCGCGCCGGGGTCAGCACCTTCGCCCTCCCGCCGCGGCCGACCAGCGAGGCGTGCCCAGCCTGGCGAGCGGCGCGGCGCGACCGGCGCAATCCGGAGCGGGCGCGGCGGCTCCGCCGAGCCGCGCCCGAGCACCACACGCCCCCGCACCAACCGAACGGGCCGTTGCGGGCCGTCGCCCACGGTCGTAGGATAGCCAGGGTTCGCCGGCGCCAGTGGAGATCGATCGGCGTGCCGTAGCCGGCAGCGGGACGGGATGGGACGGGACGACATGGCCCAAGCGCGAACGATCACCCGGCATCCGTTGGAGCCGTTGTCGGTCGACGAGTTGGCCGCCGTCGTCGATCTGCTCCGGGAGGAGCGCGGGGTCGACGACCGCTACCGGTTCGTCCAGGTCGATCTCCGCGAGCCGCCGAAGGCCCTCCTCCTCGCCGCCGACGCCGCCGACGCCGGCGAGGACGGGGACGCGCCGGAGCCCGAGCGGGAGGCGAGGGCGATCCTGATCGACCGCGCGGGCCGCACGACCGTCGAAGCCGTCGTCTCCCTCACCCAGCGGCGGGTCACCGCCTGGGAACACGTCACCGCCGGTCAGCCGCCGCTCACCTTCGAGGAACTCCTCGGCTGCGAGCAGGTCGTCCGCGAGCACCCCGACTTCCGAACGGCGATGCACCGGCGGGGCATCACCGACATGGACCTCGTCTGGGTCGATCCTTGGAGCGCCGGCGCCTACGACGACGAGACGGAGTACGCCGGCCGCCGGCTGACCCGCGGCCTGGTCTGGGTCAAGGCCGGCCCCGAGGACGACAACGGTTACGCCCACCCGGTCGAGAACGTGATCGTGCTCTTCGACCTGCACGAGATGGCGGTGATCCGGGTCGACGACTTCGGAGTCGTCCCCGTGCCGGCCAAAACCGCCAACTACGCGCCCGAGGACGTCGGCCCCCCGCGGCCGGACCTCAAGCCGCTCGCGATCACCCAAGCCGAGGGGCCGAGCTTCGCCGTCGATGGCCACCTCGTCCGCTGGCAGAAGTGGCGCCTACGGGTCGGCTTCACCGCCCGGGAAGGATTGGTGCTGCACACCGTCGGCTGGGAGGAAGACGGCCGGCTGCGCCCGATCCTGCACCGCGCCTCCCTCTCCGAGATGGTCGTCCCCTACGGCGACCCCGCCACCACCCACGGCCGCAAGAACGCCTTCGACGTCGGCGAGCTGAACCTCGGGGCGCTCGCCAATTCCCTGGCCCTCGGCTGCGACTGCCTCGGCGAGATCCGCTACTTCGACGCCGCCCTCGTCGACCAGCGCGGCACGCCCTACACGCTCCAGAACGCCATCTGCCTGCACGAGGAGGACTACGGCGTCCTCTGGCGGCACTGGAACATGCGGACCGGCGGCACCCAGGTCCGGCGCTCGCGCCGGCTGGTGATCTCCTCCTTCTCGACGATCGGCAACTACGACTACGGCTTCTTCTGGTACCTCTACCAGGACGGCACGATCCAGTGCGAGGTGAAGCTGACCGGCATCCTCTCGACCGGCGCGGTGCCGCCGGGCGAGACCCCCCGCCACGGCCAGTTGCTCAACGCCGACGGCCTCTACGGTCCGATCCACCAGCACTTCTTCAGCTTCCGGCTCGACTTCGACGTCGACGGCCCGACCAACGCCGTCTGGGAGGAGCACGCCGAGCCGGAACCAGCCGGCCCCGGCAACCCGCTCGACGCCGCCTTCCGCACGGTGCGGACGCCGCTCCGCCGCGAGTCGGAGGCGCAGCAGCTCGTCGATCCGCTCCGGGCGCGGACCTGGAAGGTCGTCAACCCCGGCAGGCGCAACGCCGTCGGCGAGCCGGTCGGGTACCGGCTCGTGCCGCACGGCAACGTCGCCGCCCTCGCCGGCGCGGCGGCGAGCGTCACCCGCCGTGCGGCCTTCATCACCAAGCACCTCTGGGTCACGCCCTACGCCGAGGGGGAACGGCACGCCGCCGGCGACTACCCGAACCAGCACCCCGGCGGCGCCGGCCTCCCGGCCTGGACCGCGGCCGATCGCCCGATCGCCGACACCGACGTCGTGCTCTGGTACACCCTCGGCAGCCACCACCAACCGCGACCCGAGGACTGGCCCGTGATGCCGGTCGCCTACGCCGGCTTCCTGCTCCAGCCGGCCGGCTTCTTCGACCGCAACCCCGCCCTCGACCTGCCCCCGCCCGCGCCCCACGCCGACGGGCACTGCGGCGCTTAGAGCGGCCGTCAGAAGGGTTGTCGGCGGCGGTCTGGGTAGGGGCGCTGCTCGCTGCGCCCGTCGGTCGGAGGCCGACCAGCGACGCCACCGGTCCTCGCGCACGCGGGGGGGCAACGCTTCTGCCCGGCGCTGTAGGCGGGCGCGAGGGCGGCGCGGGAGCAGCGAGCCATCGACGCGCTCGAAGCCGGCACGTTGACCGACCGCAGACGAACGTCGGGAGCATGGTGGACGCCCGCGCCCCCGCGCCGGCCGCGGCGGGAGAGGGGGCCCGGCGGGCGAGGGCCGGCACCGCCGCCACCACTCCCCGCACGACGCTCGCGGTTAAGCTACTGTCCACGCCGCAACGGATCGTCCTCGGGACGACTCCGCCGGAGGGATCGGCGATGAGCGCGACCGGGTACCGGGCCTCTGGCTGGCCAGCGTCGGATCGTCGACGCCGGCTCCGCCCCGCCGTGCTCCTGACCCACCTGGTCTTGATCGCCGCCAGCCTGTCGATCCTGCTGCCGGTCCTCTGGACGCTGCGGACCTCGTTCGCCGCCAGCCACCTCGCCTACCGCCCGGCCGACCTCCGATTCGCGCCGACGCTGGACAACTACGCCAAGCTCTTCGTCGCCGAGTCGTTCCAGAAGTACTTCTGGAACGACTCGGCGACGAAGAGCTTGGCGTAGTT
>JBBSNJ010000407.1:0-4096 GCA_038232775.1 Thermomicrobiales bacterium | reverse complement strand
GGCAGACGGCAGACGGCAGTCGGCAGACCCCGATTCCATGTTCGTGCGGGGGGGCGAGGTGGCGACGACGCGGGAGGCGCGACCGGCGGTCGGGGGGGAGGCGGCGGCGGCGCGGGCGGCGGCGAACGCCGCGGTGCCCGAAGGGGAGGCCGGGGTCGGCCGGGGGCGGGGGCGGGGGACGGATCTCCTGCTCAATGGGCTGACGATCGTCTACTTCCTGTTCGCGCTCTTCCCGCTAGCCTGGATGCTGATCCTGTCCCTCAAGCCGCAGGATGAGCTGTTCACGAGCTACTTCGTCTTCGAGCCGACGCTGGCGGCCTACCGCGAGATCCTCCAGGGCGGGGCGGCGGGGTCCACCTCGTTCCTGCGCTTCTTCGCCAACAGTCTGATCGTGTCGCTCGGGGCGGTGGCGATCTCGCTGCTGGTCGGGGTGCCGGCGGCCTACGCCTTCGCCCGCTGGAAGTTCCGGGGCGGCGAGAGCTTGCTCTTCACCCTGCTCTCGTTCCGCTTCGCGCCGGAGCTGATGGTGATCATCCCGCTGCTGGTGATCTACCGGCAGATCGGCTTGTTCGACACCTACCTGGGGTTGATCTGGGTCTACCAGTTGATCACCCTGCCCCTGATCGTCTGGATCCTGCGCTCGTACTTCCAGGACCTGACCCCGGAGCTGGAGCAGTCGGCCCTGCTCGACGGCTACAACCGGCCACAGGCGTTCCTGAAGGTGGCGGTGCCGCTGATTCGGCCGGGGCTGGCGGCGTCCGGACTGCTGGCGTTCATCTTCGCCTGGAACTCGTTCGTCTTCCCGTTCGCCCTGACCGGGAGCAACGCCCAGACGGTGACCGTCGGCTCCCTCTCGTTCCTCGGCGGCGCCTCGCCCCGCTACAACCTGACGGCGGCGGCGGCCCTGATCGCCTTGATCCCGCCGCTGCTGCTGGCGCTCTCGATCCAGCGCTTCTTGGTCCGGGGGCTGACGTTCGGGGCGGTCAAGGGGTGACGCCGGCTATCGGCTATCGGCTATCGGTTCCTGGGAGGGGGCGGATGGGCGACTACCGAACGTTGAAGGTGTGGGAGCGGGCGCACCAACGGACTTTGGACGACTACCGGGTGATGGCTTCGTTCCCGCGGGAGGAGCTTTTCGGATCGACCAGCCAGACGCGGCGGGCGGCGGCCTCGATCCCGGCGAACATCGCCGAAGGGTGCGGGAGGAATGGCGATGCCGAACTTGCTTGCCTTCTCGATATCGCCAACGGGTCCGCCAACGAGCTCGACGATCACCTCCTCCTGGCCCACGACCTCAACGGCCTCGCTGATGACGATCACGAGCGGTTAGGCGCTAAAGCGAAAGGCGTGGCCAGGATGCTCGCGACCTTCATCCAGACCCTGCGTCCGACCCGTCGGCCAAACGCCGATAGCCAACGACCGATAGCCGATAGCCGATAGCCGAGACCCGGAGCGACGATGGCAACCCTCTCCCTGCGCGGCGTCCGCAAGGAATACGGCAAGATCGTCGCCCTCCAGGGGCTCGACCTCGAGGTCGACGACGGCGAGTTCTTCGTGCTGCTCGGGCCATCGGGGGCCGGCAAGACGACGACGCTCAAGTGCGTGGCGGGGCTCGAGGAGCTGACGGCGGGCCGGGTCGCGATCGGCGGCCGCGACGTGACGCTGGCGGAGCCGAACACCCGGCACGTGGCGATGGCGTTCGAGAACTATGCCCTCTACCCCCAGGCCACGGTCTACGACAACATCGCCTTCCCGCTCCGCTCGCCCAAGTACAAGGTGCCGCCGGTCGAGGCGCGGCAGCGGATCGAGCGGGTGACGGCGACGCTCGGGATCGGCCACCTGCTCGATCGGATGCCGCGCGAGCTGTCGGGCGGGCAGCGGCAGCGGGTGGCGCTGGCGCGGGTGCTGGTGCGTCCGGCCGACGTCCTGCTGCTCGACGAGCCGCTGTCGCACCTCGACGCCAAGCTGCGGGCGACGATGCGGGCCGAGCTGAAGTCGCTCGGGGAGGTGCAGCGGACGACCAGCCTCTACGTCACCCACGATTACCTGGAAGCCCTCGCGCTCGGCGACCGGATCGCCGTGCTGCGGGCGGGAGCGCTGGTCCAGGTCGGGACGCGGGAGGAGCTCTGGCACCGGCCGGTCGATCTCTTCGTCGCCCGCGCCTTCGGGCAGCCGCGGCTCAACCTGGTCTCGGGGGAGATCGTCGCCGAGGCCGCGAGCGGCGGCGGAGTCGGGTTCCGGAGCCGGGATGGCGCGCTGACGCTGACGCTGCCGCCCGCGGCCGGGTCGGCGCTGCCGGCGGCCGGGGCGCCGGTCGTGCTCGGGCTGCGGCCGCGAGATTTGGTGCTGGGGGAGGCGGCAGGGGCGCTGCCGCTGCGGGGACGGGTCTACGTCGTCGAGCCGCTGGGCCGACAGTTGGAGGTCACGATCGAGATCGGCGAGCAGCGGGTGGCTCTGGTGACGCCGCGGGAACGGGTCGAGCCGGACTCGACCGTCACGGTCTCGATCCCGCCCGACCGCCTCCTCCTCTTCGACGGCGCGAGCGAGCGGCGGCTCGAGCTCGGGGGGAACGACGACGGCGCGCTCCGGGCGACGCCGGAGGAGGTGGCGGTCGGTGTCTGAGGGGCAGGACGGCGGGGAGCCGCGGGGGTTGACGCTCGACGCCCTGCGCAAGACGTTCGAGCGGCGGGGGCAGCGCCCGGTGCAGGCGGTCAACGGGATCGACCTGGTGGTTGGCGGGGGAGAATTGCTCGGGCTGCTGGGGCCATCCGGCTGCGGCAAGTCGACCACGCTGCGGATGATCGCCGGCTTGGAGGAGCCGAGCGGGGGGGACATCCGGATCGGCGAGCGCTCGATCGTCGGCCGACCGCCCCACCTGCGCGACGTGGCGGTCGCGTTCGAGAACTACGCGCTCTATCCGCCGCTGACGGTCGAGGAGAACATCGCCTTCGGGATGAAGGCGCGCAAGGAGGCGGACGCGGCGCGGCGGGCGCGGGAGGTCGCAACGCGGCTCGGGATCGAGCCGATCCTGGACCGCAAGCCGGGCGGGCTCTCCTCCGGTCAGAAGCAGAGGGTCAGCCTGGCGCGGGCGATCGTGCGGCGGCCGGCGGTGCTGCTGCTCGACGAGCCGCTGTCGCACCTCGACGCGGCCGAGCGAGACCAGACGCGGCGGGAGCTGAAGCGCCTGCAACGGGAGACTGGCTACACGACGGTGCTCGTGACCCATGATCAGCACGAGGCACTTTCGCTGGCCGATCGGGTGGCGGTGATGGACGGGGGCGAGCTGAAGCAGGTTGGTACCCCGGACGAGGTCTACGACCAGCCCGCCAACCTGTTCGTGGCCGACTTCGTCGGCGAGCCGCGGATGAACCTGCTGCCGGGGCGATTGATCGAGGACGGCGCCGGGCTGAGCGTGGTCCTCTCGGCCGAGGCGCGGTTGACGCTGCCTGCCCGGGTGACGGGGGCGGCGGGCGAGCGGGAGGTCATGCTCGGCATCCGGCCGCAGGACTTGGCGGTCGGTCCGGCCGGGGAGCCGGGGTCGGTGCCGGCGCGGGTCTTCGCCTTCGAGCCGCTGCAGGAGATGGGGCGGCTGACGCTGGCGCTGCCGGACCTTGCCGAGCGGGTCGTCGTCGAGACCGATCACCACTTCTTCGCCCGGCCGGGGGAGGCCCTCGGCCTGCGCTTCGACCCGACCCGCTGCCACCTGTTCGACCGCGAGACCGGAGGCCGTTTGGCATGGCAGATCGACCCCCCGCCGGCGGCGCCGCTCGGCGCCCCGTCCCGACCCTCCTCGCCGGCGACCGCTTCGTCCTGAACCGGCTGCTGCGGCAGGCGCTGGCGGCGGCGCTCGGCGACGACTTCGGGCGGCTCGCGCTGCGCGAGTTTGAGTTCGCCTGGCCGGTCGAGCCGTTTGGGCCGGTCGCCGAGGTGAAGGAGGCGGCCGGCAGCGAGCGGGAGATGCTCGGACTGGTGCCGGGGACCGAGGTCGCCGTGACCGAGATGGCCCCCTTCAGCGAGCGGGTGATCGCGGCGGCCGAGGCCCTGAAGCTGATCGTCGTCTGCCGCGGCGGGCCGGTCAACGTCAACCTGGCGGCGG
>JBBSNJ010000406.1:0-4096 GCA_038232775.1 Thermomicrobiales bacterium | reverse complement strand
TCGCGGTCTACGGGATCGGGATGCTGGAGAGGGTGAACGGTAGCTCCGGGCTGCCGTCCGCCCCCTCCATGTCGAGTTGCGAGTTGACGACCAGCAGCCGGCCGTCGCCGCAGTCGGCGATCGTCGTCGGGGCGCGGAAGGAGGGATCAGCGAAGGGCGCGCCGACCTCGCCGGTGGTCAGGTCGGCCGAGAGCCGGACCGGCACGATCACCCCCGGCCCGCCGAGGACGACGTAGAGGGTGGCGCCGTCGAGGAGGAGGCCGTCGCCGGTGGCGAGGGTGCCGACCCCAAGATCGACTTCGGTCACGCTCTTGTCGCGGGTGTCGATCCGGAAGAGCCGGCCGGCGTCGTAGTGGACGGTCAGCAGGTAGCGGCCGTCGGCGGTGGCGGCGATGCCGTTCAAGTGGAAGCCGCCGCCGTAGTCGATCTCCGTTTGGGTCAGGTCGAGCCAGGGCTCCAGCTCGCCGACGCCGTCCTCGGTCAGGGGGAGGCGGAGGAGGACCGGCCGGAAGGAGTCGGTGACGTAGGCGGCGTCGGCGGTGGCCGCGATGTCGTTGACCAGTGTGCGGTCGGTCGGCGGCGTCTCGAACGCCGCGATCAGGTCGCCGGAGGCGGCCTCGTAGGCGAAGACGCGCCCGGTGCGGCGCCCGGCGGCGAAGAGGCGCCCCTGGCCGTCGAGGGCGAGACCGGTGACGGCCTCCCGGCCGTCTCCGCCGCCGGGCAGGAAGACCTCCGCCTCGTCCGTCGCGTCCCCGACGTTGCCGCGGAAGATGGTGCCGTCCGCCGTGCTGCCGACGAAGAAGTCGCCCGTCGCCGGGTCGCAGGCGACCCCTTCGGGGAAGACCTCGTCGCCAGGCAGGGCGAAGGTGGCGGCCGCCGCCGGCGTGGCGTCCGCCTGGTCGTCCTGGCCCCCCCGCGCGGTGCCGCCAGCGCCGAGGAGGAGGCCGAGCGAGAGGGTGAGGCCGGAGACGACGCGTCCCCCGCGGCTTCCCGCTGCGGCCACGCGGCGTTCCGACCTTTCGCCGGTTGGTGTTGCGCGGATGTCGTCCGTCATGATCTTCCTCCGTCTGGGCTGAGCGTCTCCCGGAAGGGGGTTGGTGTTCCCCGCTCCTCCGTGCCGTTCAAGGCGACGGAGGCGGGGTGCCCTTCCGCCCCCCAATCCTGACGGGCTCCCCTGTGCTGCCGCTCCAGTTTTGCTAACGGTTCCGTCAGGAACGGGGGTGGCTCGGTCGGGCGACGGTATCATGGGTTGGTGGCCGGGGGAGGCACGGGGGCGGCATGAAGCAGATCCTGCTGATCGAGGACGAAGCGTGGATGGCGCGAATGCTCGCCCGCGTCCTCCGCGAGGAGGGCTACGGGGTCGAGGCGGTCGGGGACGGACGGTCGGGGTTCGGGCGGGCGGCGGCCGATCCCTGGGACCTGGTGATCCTCGACTGGATGCTGCCAAACCGCAGCGGCGTCCAGATCCTGCGCGGCCTGCGGGCGGCGGAGGTCGGCGTCCCGGTCCTGCTGCTGACCGCTCGCGATCAGGTCGAGGATCGGGTCGAGGGCCTCGACGCCGGTGCCGACGACTACCTGCCGAAGCCGTTCGCCCTGGCCGAACTCCTCGCCCGCGTCCGGGCGCTGACTCGCCGCCCGCTCGCCGCGCCGGCCGGGCCGGCGATGACGAATGGCGACCTGACGCTCGACCCGATCCGGCACGCCGTCCGCCGGGGGGGCGAGCAGGTGGACCTGACCGCGCGGGAGTTCGCCTTCCTCCACGCCCTGCTCCGACGTCCGGGTCAGGTCTTCACCCGCGCGGTGCTGCTCGAGGCGGTCTGGGGTTACCCCGGCGACGTCAGCTCCAACGCGGTCGAAGTCTGCGTTTCCCACCTGCGCAAGAAGCTCGACCGGGCCGGCGCTCCCTCCTGTATCCGGACGGTGCGGGGGTTCGGCTACGCGTTCGAGCCCGCGTCGACCCGCTGATGCTGGAACGTCTCGGCCTGCGGCTGACCCTCGCCTACGTCGGCGTCCTCGCCCTGATCCTGCTCCTCTTCTCCGCAGTCACCCTCGCGGTCTACCGGGGGCAAACCTTGGCCCGGCAGGACGAGGCGCTGGCGCATGAGGCGGCGCGAATCGCGCTGCGGCGGGCCGCGGGCGATCCCCCGGACGGGAGGATGGACGAGTCCGACGACTACGGCTACGTCGTGCTGGACCCCACGGGCCGCGTCCTGGAGCGCGACTCCACCGCTCCCTCGCTCGGCCTCCCCGCCTCTGGGGCGTTCGGGGCGACATTGGACCGGGGCGCGACGCGCTTCGCCACCGTGGGAGGTCCAGATGGGCGGGTCCGGCTCGCCAGCTTCCCCGACCGCCGCGAGGGCGAGATCGTCGCCGTCGTCCAGATCGCGACTCCGCTCCGCCTCGCCCTGGAGCCGGTTTCCCGCCTCGCCCTCCTCGTTCTGCCGATCGGGCTCGGCGCGCTGGCGCTCGCCGCCGCCGGCGGGCTGGTCATGGCGCGCCGGGCGATGCGGCCGGTGCGCGACGCCTTTGGCCGGCAGCGCGCCTTCATCGCCGACGCCTCCCACGAGCTGAAGACGCCCCTGTCGCTGATCAAGCTCGACGCCGAAGTCCTCCTCCGGAACCCGGTGGCGCCGGACGGGGAAGAAATCCTGCGGCATCAGGTGGCCGAGATCGACCGGATGGACGTGCTGCTCGCGGAGCTGCTCTTGCTCGCCCGGCTCGATGCCGCCAAGCTGCCGGTCGCCCGCGCCCGCTTCGATCTGACGGCCATCATGGCGGCGGCGGCCGAGCGGTTCCGGGCCAAGGCGGCAGCCGGAGGGATCGCTCTTCAGGTGGGCTCGGCGTCGCCGCTACCGGCCCGCGGCGACGCCGAGCGGACCGCCCAGATCCTCTCCGCGCTGCTCGATAATGTCCTCCGCTTCACCCCAGCCGGGGGGAGCGTCACCCTCGCCGGCGGGCGGTGCGAGGGCCGGGTCGAGGCGATGGTGGAGGACACCGGGCCGGGGCTCGACCCAGAGCAGGTGGCCCGCGTCTTCGATCGGTTCTACCGGGGCGATGGGCAGCGATCGGGCCGATCTCGGGACGGCGGAGGGTCGGGACTTGGCCTCGCCATCGCCCGCGAGATGGCTCGGGCTCAAGGCGGGGAGCTCGCCGTCGGCATCGGCGCGGGTGGCGGCGTGAGGGCTACCCTCTCGTTGCCCGCCGACGGGTAGGCCGCGGCCGCGCTTGGCCGGACCGCGGCTCCGTTCGGGACGCTCGTGCTCGGCTGGAATGCCTCGGCCCCGGTCCTGATCGCGACGCCGGGTGTGCGGTTCGTTTCCCAAATCGACGCCCTCGCCTTGGACCTCGCCGTCGGGGCCGGGGGGGACGGCAGAGGGGAGGAGGCGTCATCGCTGGGAA
Organism: Thermomicrobiales bacterium; assembly: GCA_038232775.1. Classification (GTDB taxonomy): domain Bacteria; phylum Chloroflexota; class Chloroflexia; order Thermomicrobiales; family UBA6265; genus JBBSNJ01. The sequence continues at coordinate 697 of JBBSNJ010000406.1, read as the reverse complement.
CGCCACTGGCCCACCCCATGCTAAAGGACTGATCGCCCCGCCGGCCGGCCGTTCCTTCGCCTCCCGCCGCATCGGCGGCAGGCATCGGTCCAAGAACGCGACGGGGCCAGACACGGCGAGCCCCCGTCCCTGGGGCACCGGACCACCAGGGGCGGCGGCTCGATCAGCGTCGTTAGAATGGGGAGCTGGCCACCCGGAGGGCCGGCGGCTTTTGCCGCGGCCGGGCTACTCCGCGTCCTCCAGCCGGACGTTGACCGCGCGCTGCCGGCTCGGATCGCGGGGGTCCGGCTCGATCTCGAACTCGACCCGCTGCCCTTCGCGCATCTGGTCGAAACCGTCGCCGTCGACCGCTGTCCGGTGGAAGAAGACGTCGCTGCCGCGCTCGCCCGCACCATCCGGGGCGATGAAGCCGAATCCCTTGTCGCGCAAGCTCTTGATCGTCCCGAGTGTCATCGACGGCTTCCTCTCCGTGCGCGGGACGGCACCGAGCGCCGCCTCCCGCTCGCGCGGCGTCGGCCCGCCGCCGACCGCCAGTGGCTGATCGAGGGTCACCCCTTGCGGCCGCGCTGCCGCTTCTCGACCTTGCGCGGCTTCGGCGGTTTCGGCAGCTTTTTGGCGGGCTGGCCGGCCGGCTCGGCCGGACGCGGCGCACTCGGTGTCACCGGTTCTCGGTCGCTCATCGCTGGCTCCTCTCGAC
>JBBSNJ010000405.1:0-4107 GCA_038232775.1 Thermomicrobiales bacterium | reverse complement strand
GGCATCACCGGAGCGCCGATCAGGGCGTTGATGAACGCCGACTTGCCGGCGTTGAACTCACCGACGATCACGAGCAGGAAGAGGGAGGTCAGCTGGGCGGCCGCCTGGCGGACCGCGGCGCGGTCCTCCTCGGTGCCGGGGTAGGCGTCGAGCAGGGCGGCCAGGCGCTCGAGCACGTCCAACTCGGCCGCCAGCAGCTCGTGCTGGCGCTCGGTCAGGATCGCGCCCGGCCCGGCATCGTCGCCGGACCGCCGCCGTGCCCGCCCAGGGAACCGGAAGACGCCCGTCCCCACCATCGCCCGCGTCCACCTCTCTCGCGACGCCGCCACGACCGGCGACTCCAGCCGCCGCCCCGCACAGAATGGCCGATCCGGCCCGCCGGCGCAAGAACGGTTCCCTGATCGTCGGCGGGGAAACGTGGCGCGCCGGCCTTGACGGGGGGTGGCGGGTGCCGCAAAGTGGCTCGCGTGGGGGACGGCCCGTCGCCGCGGGGACTGGTCCCGCGGCCAGGGAGGGGAGGAGGGAGGGGATGGGCAAGCCGGGGGCGGACAAGCAGACGCATATTCTGGTGATCGACGATACACCGGAGATTTTGGAGCTGTTCCGGGAGCTGCTGGAAGGGGAAGGCTACCGGGTGTCGCTCTACTCCTACGCCTTCCGCGATCTCGAGGAGATCAAGCGGGTGAATCCCGATCTGCTGATTCTCGACTTCATCATCGGCGGCGAGGAGCACGGCTGGCAGCTGCTGCAGAAGCTCAAGATGGACCCGGCGACCGCGCCGCTGCCGGTGATCCTCTGCACCGCCGCGGTCTCGGTCGTCCGCGAACTGGACGGCCACCTCCGGGAGAAGAACGTCACGGTGGTGCTCAAACCGTTCGACATCGACGAGTTGCTGGTCAAGGTGGCGGCGCGTCTACCGGAGGCGACCGACCAGGGGGACAAGCGCGGGCACGGCTAGCCGCGATCGGTTGCCTCCATGGCCAGGAAATCGGGGGAAGGGCGACGGCTGACTCGCCCCTCCCCCGCCGAACGCGCGGTACGGACTACGGGACGACGGTCCGAGAACCGCGCGGGCTAGTTGGTCACCTTCTTCACGATGTCACCGACCTTGTCCTTGACGTCGGCCTTCCCCTGCTTGAAGTCGCCCTTCGTCTGGTCGACTTCGCCCTCGCCCTGCATCCGCTCGTTGTCGGTCAGATCGCCGACCGCCGACTTGCCGCTGCCGGTCGCTTTGTCGACCGCGCCCTCGATGCGGTCACGGGTGGAATCGCTCACGGTTGCCTCCTGCTGTCGAACCATTGTCGAGGTTCCGCGATGAGCCTCTGGGGCGGGCAGCGCAGACGGTGTGCCCCGGATGCCGGGGAGCGTCGCCGGCCAGCCGGTGAGGGCCAGGGGGAAGCCGACGCGTTCTCCCCGCCAGTCCTCGCGCTCCTTCTCCGCGTATCGTCGACGCGGGAGTCGGGAGAGGGGACGGCCCGCGTCAGCGCGGGACCGGCTCCGAACTGCGCGGGCGCGTGAGGTTGGCGGCCGAATCGGCGACGTCCTGGTTGATCCGCCCGTGGCGGAGGTTGACCGGCTCGGCGGCGGGGGAGCGAAGGCGGAGGTTGAGGACCTCGACGACGACGGAGAAGCCCATCGCGGCGTAGATGTAGCCCTTCGAGATGTGCTGGTGGAAGCCGTCGGCGACGAGGGTCATGCCGATCAGGAGCAGGAAGCTGAGGGCGAGCATCTTGACCGTCGGGTGCTGCTGGACGAAGGCGGAGAGGGGACCGGAGGCGACGAGCATGACGCCGACCGCGATCACGACCGCGGTCACCATCACCGCCAGATCGTCGGCCATGCCGACGGCGGTGATCACCGAGTCGAGCGAGAAGACGATGTCGAGCAGCAAGATCTGGACGATGACGGAGAGGAAGGAGGCGGCGACCCGGCCGGCGCCGGCTTCGTGCTCCTGCCCTTCGAGCTTCTCGTGGATCTCGGTCGTCGCTTTCCAGATCAGGAAGAAGCCGCCGCCGAGCATGATCAGGTCGCGACCCGACAAGTCGAAGCCGGCGATCGAGAAAAGGGGCGCCGTCAGGCCGATCAGCCAGGAGATCGAGAAGAGGAGGCCGATCCGCATGAACATCGCCAGCGAGAGACCGATGATCCGGGCGCGGTCCTGCTGGGAGGCCGGGAGTTTCTGGGTCAGGATCGAGATGAAGACGATATTGTCGATCCCGAGCACGATCTCGAGGATCGTCAGGGTGAGGAGGGCGGTCAGCGCCTCCGGACTGGTCAACCACGAGAAATCCATCGGTCGCGTCCTCCGTGGAGAGCATCGGCCGGGGGAGGCGATCGCGGCGCCGTCCGGGCGGGCGGCGTTGGGCCGCGTTTAGGCTGGCTTGGTCGCCTCCGAAGCGGTGGCCGAAACGACGACGACCTCGGGGCCGATCGTGATGACCTGCGCGACTGGGATCGGGTGGTCGTGGCCGAAGAGGCCGGACGCGATCCTGATCGCGGAGAGGGTGAAGTCGCGCTCGTCGATCTCGGCTTCGCTGACGTGACCGAGATGGACGCCGCCCTCGGTGTAGACATCCCGGCCGTGAAGGGCGTTCAGGTCTACCAGACGGTCGTAGTTGGCCGTCGTCTCCGCTCCCCGCGGCTCGTCGTTGATCAGCGTCAGGGCGGCATCGCCGAGCGCCTGGACTTCGATCGTGTCGGCCATCAGCGCCCGCTCGGGCTGGAAGAGCCCGGTTTGGGTCTCGATGACGAAGCCGACGACGCGACGCTCGACGGGGTTAAGGAACGCGCGCTCGACGTCGCCCACCTTGTCGCCGTCCCGGACGTTGATCGCCGGGAGTCCCTTAATCTGCGTGCTCTTCACCCGGCACCCCCCGCGCTCGCCGGCCGCTCCGCGGCGGACGGCTCGTTCGCTCCGCTAGCCCGACCCCCGACCGACCTCAGCGCCCAGGTTGCGGTCCTCGCGCGCTGGCGACCGTCCCTTGGCTCCTTGACGAGAGCAGGGTACCGTGAACGGCCAAAGCAAACCACGAGGGGGGCTGTTTGGCCCCCCTCGTGGTTTGCTCGACGCATCCCGCGTCGGCTGACTCCCCGATTCGGTGACGCTAGGCGCCGGAGCTGCCATAGATCAGCTCGGCCCGTTTGTTGTGGCCGAGGTAGCCACCGAGCGCCGCCGCGATCAGCGGCAGGAGCAGCCCCAGGAACGTCCCGAAAGCGCTATTGCGGATGTTGTCGAAGGTGCTTTCGGAGTCGAGGTCACCGACGACCTCTTCCGCCTGGGCCTGGACATCATCGACCTGGGTCGAGACTTCGTCCTGGACGTCGGTGGCGGTGATCCCTTCTTGCTGGGCCACGTCCTGACCGAGGTTGGCAATGTCGCCAATGTTCGAACTGAGCGTGCCGAACAGGTTGCCGAGTCCGGAGGAGGTCAGCCAAAGGATCAGGATAAGGCCGGCCGCACCGGCCATCAGACCATTCATCAGGCCCGCGAACGGCCCATCGACGGCGGCCGTCTTAGCGGCGACCCAGCCGCCAATCAGGAAGGAAAGGATGGCACTGATGGCGCTCCAAACCGCAGCCCAGGTACCGATATCGCCACTCGTGTTCGCCGGGTCGAGCACGGATGCACCGAGCGCGATACCGAGAACCGTCATTAGCAGGAAGGTGGCGATGGCGGAGACGAGGCCAGCGATAATCGGCCCCCACTGCACTCGGTTGCGGGCGCCGAGCGTATTCTCGCCCATCCGGACGTTCGAGTCGGTCGCGAGCGGCTGGGTGCCGATTACCCGGTCACCGACCCCGGTCGAGACCTCGCCCGGGTCATAGTTGCCGGGACGTTGCGTCTCCATAATGTTCTCTCTCTCCTTCGAACGATGCCGCAGCGGGACGAGCGCCGGGAGGGAAGACTCGTGCTGACCTCCCGGCGGCGCTCGCTCGGAGCGAAGACCGACGGCGCTCTAGCGGCCGCGCTTGCGGTCGCGGTCGAGCCCGGGGTCGACCACCGGATCGTTGACGGTGGTCCCGGCGTCGACGACCGTTTCGTCGACCCGGACCTCCTCGCGGCGGACGGTGCCGCTGACCTGCTCGGTCCGCTGCACCGCCTCCTTG
>JBBSNJ010000404.1:0-4115 GCA_038232775.1 Thermomicrobiales bacterium | reverse complement strand
GCTGCTGGCGGCCTGGCTGGTCGGGGCGGAGCACGCTTGGGCGCCTCCCCTGGTGGCGCTGCTGATCGGCACCGTCGCCGGTCCGTGGGAGGTGCCGCTGGCGGGCTGGTGGGGGTGGCCGGTGGCGGCGGCGGAGCGGGCGGCGGCGGCGCTGGTGGCGGGCGGGCTGCTGGCGGTCGGGGTCGGGGTCGTCGTTGCCTGGGGGGCGCGCTCGCCGGCAGTCGAGGTGGAGTAGCGCGAACTCCGTGGGGCGGTGGTACCGGCCCTCACCCCCCAGCCCCCTCTTCCGGTGCGCGGGAGAGGGGGAGCCTGGCGATCTGCGGGAGATCGCGTTCGCTTGTCCGGCAGGGGCACTCGCCGCCGCGACTCCGATACGGGCAACCGTCCCGCTCCCTTCCCTTGGTCCCAAGCGCGGGAGCGGGGAGGACGGTCAGGGTCTGGGAGCGGAGCAATTCATACGGATTCGGTTGCACTATCTCGCTCTCGGGAGTGATACGAACTTCGGGTGAAGGCTTCGTGTTCGTGATGGCGGCGACGGCCCTCACCCCCGACCCCTCGCCCGCCGCTGGGGGCGAGGGGAGTCTGGTGGCGGAGCACCGGGCGAATCCGCGGTGATCACCCGAAGTTCGTATGATACGAAATTGGGTGATTGCCTCGACTTCTACGGAGTCCGGTTGAACCATGGCGCTGCGGCAGCTGAAGGCTCCCTTCTCCTGCCGCAGCGGGAGAGGGGCGGGGGGGTGAGGGCGTCTCTCCGGCGAGCATCACTGAACACCCGGATTCCGTATTCCTCCCGCAGCTGTCCTCCCGGACTCCGGTTCAGCCTCCCTGAGGGGGGTTCGTCGCTTCAGCCTGGTCCTTTTCGGGCCGGGCGACGCCGAGCGGGCGAACGCCGACGGGGAGAGGACCGATCCTCAGGGAACCGGAAGCGATCACCCCGGCGGCTTCGTCCCGCGGCGCCTCCGCTCTCCCTCGCTCCTTCGACGGCGCGGGGGCGGGGAGGAGGGCCAACGCGGGGGCGGGGAGGGGTTCAAGCGGACTGTGGGGCAGGTCCGGGAGGGGAGTCGGCGAGCGGGTGTTCATTGCCGGCGGTCGGGCCGGCGTGGTCCTCGGCCAGCCAATGGGCGATCTGGGACGGGTAGACCTGCTCGGTGAGCAGGGTGCGGAAGCGGGCGGGGCGCTGGTCGGGTGGGGCGGCGGCGAGCCAGGCGCCGAGCAGGTCGTGGCCGGCGTGGTAGGTGAAGATGTAGGCGCGCCAGAGGGGGTCGTCGATGAAGCGGAGCCGCTGCCGCGCCTCGGCCTCGGTCGCGAGGGCGTAGCGCTGGAGATAGGCGATCACCTCCGACTCGGCGAGGCCGGCGGCGTGGCGGAGGAGGGCGGCGTTGCCGGCGACGCCGCGCAGCGCGCCCGCCGCCCGCGTGATCGCGACCTCGCGCTCGGCGTCGCCGCTCAGCCCGGCGACGGGGTAGACGCGCTCGGTCCGGAAGCGGGCGGCCTCCTCGGGGGAGAAGATCGCCCCCTCGGCCAGTGTCGCGATCCCCTCCGAGACGACGCACTCGGACGTGTTGATGAGTTGGATGGCGTGCTCGCCGTAGCCCTGCTCGTGGTAGAGGCGCGTCTCCTTGAGGGCGTGCTCGGCGTGGTGGCCGGGGTAGGCCTCGTGGCAAAGGAGATCGGGCAGGCGGTGGGCGTGGAGCGGCAGGTCGGTGTTGAGCTCGACCCGTGAGCGGCCGCCGCCGAGGTACCAGTTGTAGCCGCTCCAGGGCTGGTCGGAGACGAAGCGGAACGTGACCCCCTCGTCCGCCGGCAGAGCGACGATCGCCTCGGTCCGGCGCCGGATCTCCGGCAGGATGACGTCGATCAGGGAGCGGGCCGTCTCGGCCGAGACCTCGTGCGCCCGGCGCCAGGCGATCATCCGCTCGGCGACGGTGCCGTGACCGGGGAGGAGTCCGTCGAGCTCCGCGATCGCCGCCTCGAACACCGCCTCCGGGGTGCGCTCCGGGGCGACGTCGAAGAAGAGCCGGACCTCGTCCTGGTAGGCGATCGCTTCCCCCGCCAGTTGGCGGCAGAGGGCGATCATGGCGCCGACCTGGGCGGTGAGGTAGCCGACGCGGGGCTCCGGCAGGTCCGCCTCGGCGACGCGGATGGCCAGCGCCTGGGCCGCTTCGACCAGGCGGGCCGGCTCGGACGGCGGTCCCGCCTGGACGGCATCCCGCGCCGCCGGCGGACCGAGGTAGGCGTCGACGTAGCCGGGACCGTGGCGCTCGATGCCGAAGGCGAGGGCGACGTAGTCGTTGGCCAGCGGGTCGAGCGGCGGGGGAGCTGGCACGGGACGTCCTTTCGGCCGGGCTTCGCCCCTCGGTGGGGGCACGCCACGGTTGGTCGCGGCGGCGGCGAGCCGCTCCGGGCGAGGCGTTTTGCCGCGGGATCGCTGGCGGATGCGTGAGCCGGCGGCGGTTCCCCTTGGCCGGTGGCGCCCAGCGGCCCGCGGTGGACGGTCACGATGCTGGCGCCATGGGTCGGAGTATAGCGGCGAGCGCCGGGCAGGCGATCGAGGCGCGCCGGTGGTGAATCCGTGGCGGGGCGGCGGCGGCACGACTCCGGCCGCGGCGGCGGTGAGTGGCACGGCCTATGGATCGCGGCGCCCCGGAGCGGGCCGGAGGTGATTCCCCGCGTGATCGCTGCGCTCCCGTCATGGTTCGCGGTGGTCGTTCCGAGGAGAAGCGTCGCGTTCGGGTCGCTCCCCTTCCCTCTCCTGCTCCTCGCCTTCGCGGTCGCGGCGGCGGCCGTCTGGCTGGCCGGAACCCGGCTCCCGGACGCGACCGACGTCTTGTCGGCCCGCGTCGGGCTCGGCGAGGCGTTGGGGGGGCTGATCCTGCTCGCGCTCGCGACCAACCTGCCGGAGATCGCGATCACCGCCAGCGCTGCCCTGGGCGGGAGGGTCGGGGTGGCGGTCGGCAACATCCTGGGCGGGATCGCGATCCAGACGGTGGTTCTGGCCATGCTCGACGCGTTCGGTGGGAAGCGCGAACCGCTGACCTCCCGGGCGGCCTCCCTCGTCCTGGTGCTGGAGGGGGTGCTGGTGGTCGCCATCCTCGCCCTGGTGGTCATGGGCAGTCAGCTCCCCACTGGTTGATCGTCGACCGGGTGACGCCGCAGGGGGTCCTGATCGTCGCGTTCTGGCTGGTCGGTCTCCGGCTGCTGGGGAAGGCGCGGGACGGGCTGCCGTGGCGGGAGCAGGGGGACGCTGCCGGTGGTCAGGAGGGCTCTCGCTCGGGGGACGACGGGGCAGACCGCGGGGACCGCCAGCAACGGGGCACCGGTCGGACGATCCTGGTCTTCGCCGTCGCCGCGGTCGTGACGCTGGCGGCAGGAGTCGTCCTGGAACGGAGCGGCGAGGCGATCGCCGCCGGGATCGGGATGAGCGGTCTGCTCTTCGGCGCCACCGTGCTGGCGGCGGCGACGTCGCTGCCGGAGCTCTCGACCGGGCTCGCCGCCGTCCGGCTCGGCGACGACCAACTGGCGGTCAGCGACATCTTCGGCGGCAACGCGTTCTTGCCGGTGCTCTTCCTGGTGGCGACGCTGCTCTCCGACGAGGCCGTCCTGCCGCGGGCGCAGGCGAGCGATGTTTTTCTGACGGCGCTCGGCGTGTTGCTGACGACGGTCTACATCGCCGGCCTGGTCTTTCGGCCGCGTCGCCGGATTGCGCGGCTGGGCATCGACTCGCTGACGGTGGTCGTCCTCTACCTGGTCGGGATCGCTGGGCTGGTCGCGGTCGCCCACGGCTGAGGCGGTATCGAGATTGCGCCGGCGGGGAAGCGCCGAGGGCTCGTGCCCGCGTCCCGCGGCGGGCGGACGCGGCGGACGGCACGGCGGCGGGGGAGGACGGGATGGACGGGCGCGACGGCGGCTTGGACTTCGCGGGGGTGGTCGAGCAGTTCGGCCGGGTGATGGAAGGGGCCGGGATCGCGATCATCGTCATCGGGGCGGTGATCGCGACCGGGTTGTTCCTGTACCAGATGCGGCGCGGCGGACCGGTCGACGATGCCTACACGCGCTACCGGCGGGCGCTGGGGCGGGCGATCCTGCTCGGCCTGGAGTTCCTGGTCGCCGGC
>JBBSNJ010000403.1:0-4121 GCA_038232775.1 Thermomicrobiales bacterium | reverse complement strand
TCGCCGGGTAGGGGCGACGCACGCATCGCCCGTCGTCGGTCAACCGGGCGACGCACGCGTCGCCCCTACTGAACTGATCGTCGGTCCGCCAGCCCCGCCCCCCCGGCTGATCCAGAGCGGTCGTCACTGCTTCAGCCGGGGGTCGAGGGTATCGCGGAGGCCGTCGCCGAGGGTGTTGAAGCAGAGGATCGTCAGGGAGATCGCCAGCGACGGCCAGAGGACGTACCAGCCGCTCTGGCGCAGATACCCCCGGGCGACGCCGACCATGTTCCCCCACGACGGCTCGGGCGGCGGGGTGCCGAGGCCGAGGAAGCTCAAACCGCTCTCGAGCAGGATCGCGAAGCCGAGGCTGAGCGAGATCTGGACGAAGAGGGGGGCCAGGATGTTGGGCAGGATCGCGGTCCACAGGATGCGCGGCGCCCGCGCCCCGGCCACCCGCGCCGCCTCGACGAAGTCGCGCTGCTTGACCCCCAACCCGGCCCCGTGGGCGATCCGGGCGAAGCGCGGCAGATACAAGAGCGCAATGACGCCGATCAGGTTCGCTCCGCTCGGGCCGAGGAAGGCGACAACGGCGATCGCGAGCAGGATCGGCGGGAAGGTCAGCAGGACGTCGACCGTCCGCATCGTCAGCACTTCCCAGACGCCGCCGAAGTAGCTGCCGACGAGCCCGAAGAGCGTCCCGATCGTCGTTGCCACCGCGACCGAGACGACTGCCACCAGCAGCGACGTCCGGCTGCCGCGGATCAGCCGGCTCAGGATGTCGCGCCCGTACTCGTCGGTCCCCAGCAGGTGCTCCTGGCTCGGCCCCTGGAGGCGGGCGCCGGTGTCCATCACCATCGGATCCAGGGGCGTCAGCCAGGGCGCCAGCAGGGCGACGGCGACGATCACCAGCAGGAGCGCGGCCGAGCCGACGACGCGCGGGTTGCCGCGCAGCCGGCGCCAGGTGGAGGAGGCGGCGACGAGGTCGGAGGTTCGGCTGCCGACACCGAGTCCGACCGCTGGCGCGTCGGCCGCGGCCGCCGGCGCCGCGGCGTCGCCTTCGGTCGGAACCTGGACCCCGACCCTCGCGCCCGCCGTCTGGAACTGGGCACCCGGCGCCCCGTCGCTAGCCATACCGGATCCTCGGGTCGACGACGGCGTAGACGAGGTCGGTCAAGAGGTTGAGGAGGATGAAGAGGGTGGCGATCACGAGGACGACCGCCTGGACGACCGGGTAGTCGCGCTGGGTGATGCCGGTGACCAGGTACGAACTGAGCCCCGGCCAGTTGAAGATCAGCTCGACGAGGACGGTGCCGCCGAGCGAGCTGCCGATCTGGACGCCGATGATCGTCAGCACCGGGATCAGGGCGTTGCGCAGCGCGTGGCCGTAGAGGATCACCCGGCCGCCGAGCCCCTTGGCGCGGGCCGTCCGCACGTAGTCCTCGGACAGCACCTCGAGCATCGACGAGCGGGTCATCCGCAGCACGACCGCCGTCTCGAGCGTCGCCAGCGTCACGCTCGGCAGGATCAGATGCTGGACGTGGCGGAGGGGGTCTTCGCCGAAGGCGACGTAGCCGGTCGCCGGCAGGATGCCCCAGCGGACGCCGAAGACGAGCAGCAGCAGGGTGCCGACGACGAAGACCGGGGCCGAGACGCCGACCAGGGCCAGGGTCGAGACGAGCAGGTCGGGCGGCCGGTTGCGCGACGTCGCGGCGACGATCCCGGCCGGGATGCCGACCGCGACCGAGAGGAAGGTCGAGACCAGGATCAGCTCCAGGGTCCGCGGCAGGCGCAGCGCGAGGTCGCCGCCGATCGGGCGGCGGCTGGTCAGCGAGTCGCCGAAGTCGCCGCGGGCGACGCCGCCGAGCCAGCCGGCGAACTGGACCGGGATCGGGCGGTCGAGCCCGAGCTCGGCGCGGACGGCGGCGACCCGCTCCGGGGTGACGTTGTTCTCGCCCAGGATGACGTAGACGGGGTCGCCCGGGATCAGGTGGATGAAGAGGGCGACCAGGGTCGCCACCACCAGGACCAGGGCGACCGCCTGCGCCAGGCGGCGGAGGGTGTAGGCGAGCATGGGTCTCCGTTCGCGGGCGAACGACCCCGGCAGGGACGCCGCTTGCCGCTGCCGTGGCTCGGAGGGCCACGGCAGCGGTCGCGGGCCACGATTGTCGGCCTTGGGGCCGACGAGCGCGGCCAGCGGCGCCCCTACGCGGTGCGCTGCCGCGGGGGCGGTACTCCGGCTGCAGCCAGGCCTGCTCCAGGGTCACGGCCGACTTGAAGCCGGTGCTGCCCGGCAGGTGCTCGTAGCCGGCGATCTGGTCCTTGAGGCCCTCGCCCTGCTCCCGCCAGGAGAGGAAGGTCCAGGGGGAGAGCTCGAGCAGCCGCTGCTCGATCTGGAGGTAGATGGCTTGGCGCTGGTCCTGGTCGAGGGTGGTGCGGCCTTCCTCCAGGAGGCGGTCGATCTCCGGGTCGGAGAAGCCGCTCGACTGGGAGAAGGGGGAGCCGTCGGCGAAGAAGTTGGTCAGGAAGTCGGGGTCGACCAGCTCCGGCGAGAGACCGTGGATCCGGAACTGGTAGGCCCCCTCGCTCTGGCGCTGGACAACGGTCGACCAGTCGTAGAGCTCGAGCTGGCAGTCGATGCCGATCGCTTGCAGATTCTGCTGGGCGATCTCGGCCGTGCTCTGGTGCATGCCGTACTGCGACGTCGAGAGGAGCGTGACCGAGAAACCGTCGCCGAAGCCGGCCTCGTCCAGCAGCTGCTGGGCCCGCTCGGGGTCGTAGGTGTACGTCCCTTCCAACTCGGGGTTGTAGGCCCAGGAGGTCGAGGGAATGACGCCGCCGGTGATCAGCGAGCCGCGGCCGAAGAAGACGGCGTCGACGACCGCCTGCCGGTCGTAGGCGTAGGAGAGGGCGACGCGGACCTGGGGGTTGTCGAAGGGAGGCTGGTCGACGTTGTAGATCACGCACATGAAGGCCGCTTCCTGGCCGAGGGCGAGGCGGAGGGCGGGGTCGTCCTCGACCGCCTGCATGTCCTTCCAGGGGACGTAGTCGGCGATGTCGATCTCGCCGCTGAGGAGGGCCGAGACGCGGGTGTTCTCGTCCGGGTAGGGGGTGAACACGATCCGATCGAGGTAGGGGAGCCCGTCGCGGAAGTAGTTCTCGTAGCGCTCCAGCTCGGTCCGCACCCCTGGCTCGCGGGCGACGAAGGTGAACGGGCCGGTCCCCATCATCGTCGTGTTCGGGTCGCCGCCGCCGTCGAGGAACGCTTTCGACATGATCGCCGCGTCGGGCTGGGCGAGGTACTCGATCATCGCCGCGTTCGGTTGGGCGAGGCGGAGGCGGACGGTCGTCTCGCCGTCGGCGATCACCTCCTGGATGGTGCTCAGCTCGACCTGGAGCGAGGCGCCGGTGGCGTCGTTCTGGATCCGTTCGACCGAGGTCTTGACGTCCTCGGCGGTGAGGGGCGTCCCGTCGTGGAAGGTGACGCCCGGGCGGAGCGCGAAGGTGTACTCGAGGCCGTCCTCGGAGACATCCCAGCTGTCGACCAGGTTCGGCTGGAGCTCGCCGCCGAGCCAGTAGCGGAAGAGGGTACTGTAGACGAGCTGCTTGATCGTGCTGGCGGCGGCGCCGGCGTCGACGTGGGGGTCGAGGTTCGGCGGGTCGGCCGAGAGGCCGAAGGTCAACTCGCCGCCCGCCTGCGGCTCCCCCTGCCGGGCCGGGGCCGCCAGCGCCCGGCCGGACAGCAGGGGCGCCCCGGCGGCGAGGGCGGCCGCGCCGGCGCCGACGCGGAGGACACCGCGGCGGGTGACGAAGCCGCCGGCGAGGGTTTCGAGGGCGGCAGGCTTGCGGTTGCTGGCGGTCATCGTGGGGTCCTTTCTGCTGACGTGATCTGGAGGGGCGCCGCGTGCCGCGCCCGTCGCGTCGTCGGGGGCGCCGCGTGCCGCGCCCGTCTCATGGTAGGGGCGCCGCGTGGGGCGCCCCGCGGGCGAAGCCCCCCAAACCCCGGCCGCCACACCCAGATTGGCCTCCCGGCCCCCGACGCAGCGCGCCGCCCCCCGCCCCCCCCGCGGCCGGGGCGGCCACGCCCGTGCCAGCGCCAACGCCGCGGCCGCCACCGTCGCCGACCTCGAGCAGCGACTGCT
>JBBSNJ010000402.1:0-4133 GCA_038232775.1 Thermomicrobiales bacterium | reverse complement strand
GGCGTTCGCCGTCACCGAGCCGGATGCGGGCAGCGACACGACCCGGATCGCCACGACCGCCGTCCGCGACGGCGACGGCTACCGGATCGACGGCCGCAAGATCTACATCTCCCGCGTCCAGCACTCCGACCTGATGCTGCTGCTGGCCCGGACCGCTCCCCGCGACGACGCCCGACCGACGGCGGGCCTGAGCACCTTCCTCGTCGATCTCCGTGAGGCCGGGGCCGCGATCCGCCTACGCCGGCTGCCGATGCTGATGAACAACGAGACGAACGAGGTCGCGATCGACGGGCTGCGGGTGCCGACCGATCACTTGATCGGGGTCGAGGGGGACGGGTTCCGCCAGATCATCGATGGCTGGAACGCGGAGCGGATCCTGATCGCCGCCGAGTGCGTCGGCGACGGCCGCTGGTTCGTCGAGCGGGCGTCCCGCTACGCGAGCGAGCGGGTCGTCTTCGGCCGTCCGATCGGGGCCAACCAAGGGGTCCAGTTCCCGCTCGCCGCCGCCCATGCTCAGATCGAGGCGGCCGACCTGATGCGGCGGCGGGCGGCGGCCCGGTTCGACGCCGGGCTCCCCTGCGGCCCCGAGGCGAACCTAGCCAAGCTACTCGCCTCGGAGGCGAGCTGGGCCGCGGCCAACGCCTGCATCGACACCCTCGGCGGCCACGGCTTCAACGCCGAGCACGACGTCGAGCGCAAGTTCCGCGAGACGCGCCTCTACCGGGTGGCGCCGGTGAGCAACAATCTGGTGCTCGCCTACATCGGCCACCGGGTGCTCGGGATGCCGCGCAGCTACTGACGGTCGAACCCTGACGCCGATGGCGACTTGACGTCCGACGCCAGCGATGGCACGTTAGACATCGGGGGCGCGAAGATTCGGGGAGCGAGCGATGCAGGCGATCAAAGTCGTGGTTCCCATGGACGGACAGGGGCACCTGCGGCTTCCGGAGGAGGTTCGGCGCGAACTCGGGATCGAAGGCGCGAGCTTGGTGGAGGTCGAGATCGACGCCGGAACGTGGGTGTTGCGGCCCACCGAGCCGATACCGGACGAGGACGTCTGGGCCCACACTCCCGAACACCTCGCGATGGTCAAGCGCGCGCTCGATGAACCGTTGACTCAGGATCTGCGCCTCTCGCCCCTCGATCTCGAGCGGCTGATGGCCGAGGATCGGGAGTGACCGAAGGCGATTCCGGCTACCGGACGCTGTAGTTCACCCGCGAATTCCTCCAACACCTCCTCAGCAGGGACTTCACGGATGGCGACCGGCGTCGCGTCCTTCGCGCGCTTGGTCTCCTCGACGCGAACGAGCAGCACCGCTCGCTCCGCGTGCACCGCCTCGGCGGCGATCTGGAGGGTCTTTGGTCTGCCTCGGCCTCTGACGAGTTGCGGATCACGTTCCAGCGGCTCGACGGCGGCCGAAAGCGGCTGATTGAGTGCAGCCGTCACTATCAGCGGTAGGGACTAACCCTCGGCATGGTCCCTGGCGAAGCCGTCCAGCCAAGAGACATCTCCGCCAGACCGGTGAGGCCACCACATGAACGGAGGCAGGAGCCTCGGCCCCCTCGTCGGCGTCCGCGTCCTCGCGCTGGAGCAGGCCGTGGCGGGGCCGCTCTGCACCCGGCACCTGGCTGATTTGGGGGCCGAGGTGGTCAAGGTCGAGCGGCCGGGCGGCGGGGACTTCGCCCGCCGCTACGACACCGCCGTCCGCGGCCAGTCCTCCTACTTCGTCTGGCTCAACCGCGGCAAGCGGTCGCTGACGCTCGACCTCAAGCACGCGGCGGCGCCGGAGATTTTGGAGCGCCTCGTCGCCCGCTCGGACGTCCTGGTCCAAAACTTGGGACCGGGGGCGATCGGGCGGCTGGGGCTGGCGCCGGAGCGGCTGCGCGCGCGCTACCCGGCGCTGGTCGTCTGCTCGATCTCCGGCTACGGGCGCGGCGGCCCCTACGAGACGCGCAAGGCGTTCGACCTGCTGCTGCAAGGGGAGACGGGGGTGATCGCGACGACCGGCACGCCCGAGGCGCCGGCCAAGCTCGGGATCAGCGTCGGCGACATCGGGGCGGCGGTCTACGGCGCGATGGGGACGCTGGCCGCCCTTTACGAGCGGCGGGCGACGGGTCAGGGACGGCTGGTGGAGACCTCCCTCTTCGACGCGCTGGCGGAGTGGATGGGCTACCCGGCGCTCTACACCGACTACGGCGGCGAGCCGCCGGCACGGGCCGGGGTCCGCCACGCGACCGTCGTCCCCTACGGCTCCTACCGCTGCCGCGACGGCGAGGCGGTCCTCTTCGCCGTCCAGACCGACGCCCAGTGGCGGGCGTTCTGCGCGCTCGTCTGCGAGCACCCCGAGTGGGAGACCGACCCCCGCTTCGCGACCTCCGCCGACCGCCGGGTCAACCGCGACCGGCTGGAGGGGATGATCGAAGCCGTCCTCTCGGTCCTCCCCCGGACGGAGGTGACGCGCCGCCTCGACGCCGCCGACATTCCCTACGGCGAGCTGAACGAGATCGCCGCCTTCCTGGAGCACCCCCAACTCGCCGCCCGCGACCGCTGGCGCGAGGTCGAAACCCCCGCCGGCCCGATCCGCTCGATCATCCCGCCGTTCGACCTGGACGGGATGCCGCCGCGGATGGACCCGGTGCCGGAGGTCGGCGGCCAGACGGAGCAGATCTTGGCCGAGCTGGGGTACGACGCGGCGGCGATCGCCGCGCTGCGGGCGGTCGGCGCCGTCTAATCGTCGGCCGCCCGGCGGGGAGTCACCCGGTAGGCGCAGCGGCGGGCGCCGGCCAGGATGTGCTCCTCCCGCTCGACCGCGAGGTCGGGGCCAAGCACCTCCCGGAAGACGGCCAGCTCGGCCCGGCAGAACCCCTGGCAGGCGGCGGCGGCGGCGCAGATCGGGCAGTGGTTCTCAATCAGCAGGAACGAGCCGTCTGGCTGCTCGCTCCACTCCGCCATGTATCCTTCGCGGCTGCGGATCGCGGCCAGACCTGCGACGCGCCCGCCGGGGTCCAGGGTGTCCGCCAGCTCGCGCGCGTAGGCGGCCCGCGTCTCCCGCTCGCGGGCTTCGATCAGCCGCTCGAGTGCCGGCTGGCCGAGCTCTCGCTCGACGCTGCGCAGGAGATCGACCGTCAGTTGGGCGTGGGTGTCGGGGAAACGCTGGCTGCCGGCCGCGGTCAAGCTCCAGCGGAGGGCGGGGCGGCCGACCCCGCGCGGCTCGGCCGTCGCCTCGACCAGACCTTCGTCCGCCAGCCGGCCGAGCTGCTGGCGGACCGCCTCGCTGGTGACGCCGAGGGCGGCGGCGAGGACGGCCGTCGTCTGCGGCCCGCGCATCTTGAGCGCCATCAGGAGTCGTCCCGCGGGTGACCGCGGCGACCAGGAGGCCGGCCCCGCCTCGGTGGTTGACATCGCGTTCTCGAGTGCTATTCTCCAAGTCCGACGTTCGGAAATATAGTCGCCCCCGAGGCGCGGCGCAACTCGGGGTGGCGACGGCCAGGCGAACGGAGCAGGAGCAGCAGCGGGGATGCCGACCCAAGTTGTCCGTCAGGAGGGGCCCCCGGCCGCCGCCGCCACAAGCGAGGATGGTCCCTGGCACCCCGCCCGCCGGCGGCTGACGGTGGGGCTGCTGATGACGATCGCGGGGGTCGCCTTCGAGGCGCTGGCGGTGGCGACGGCGCTGCCGGCCGCCGTGGACGACCTCGGCGGTCTGCGGCTCTACGGTTGGGTGTTCAGCGCCTTCCTCCTGACGAACTTGATCGGCATCGTCGTCGCCGGCGGCGAAGCCGACCGCCGCGGCCCGGCCGTCCCCTACCTCGCCGGCGTCGGCCTCTTCGTCGCCGGTTTGCTGGTCGGCGGTCTCGCCCCGGCCATGCCGGTCCTGATCGGGGGGCGCGCCCTCCAGGGGTTCGGCGGCGGGGTGATCATCTCGGTCGCCTACGTGGCGATCGGGCGCGGCTACTCGGCGGCGGCGAAGCCGCGGATGCTGGCGCTCCTCTCCAGCGCCTGGGTGGTCCCCGGACTGATCGGTCCCGCGATCACGGCTCAGGTGGTCGGCGCGCTCGGCTGGCGGTGGGTCTTCCTCGGCCTGGCGCCGCTGCCGCTCGTGGCCGCCGCCCTGGCGCTGCCGGCCCTGCGCGGC
>JBBSNJ010000401.1:0-4145 GCA_038232775.1 Thermomicrobiales bacterium | reverse complement strand
GTCTTCAACGTCGGCACCGGCCAGGCGGCCGCGATCGGCGACTTGGCGCGGCTCCTGGCGGACCGGCTGGAGCGACCGATCGCGCCGGAGATTCCGGGGACCTACCGCCCCGGAGAGATGCGGGCGTTGATCTCCGACACTTCCCGTCTCGCGGCCCTGGGCTTCGCCCCGCGCACCGACCTCGAGACCGGCATCGGGCGCTACCTCGACTGGGTCCGGGCCCAGGGTCCGATCGCCGAGTACTTTGGCCGCGCCGACCGCCTCCTCCGCCGGCGGCAGATCGTCAAGCGGGCGGGCGCGGCGTGAGCGGAACCGCGCTCGCTCCGCCGCCGGTCCTCTCTGAGCGCGACGATGACGGCCGGAGCGGCGCGCTCCCGACCTTCGCCGTCGTCATCCCCGCGCTCGACGAGGAGGCGGTCATCGGCGATCAGGTGGCCGAGGTGCTGGCCGCCGCTCGGGGGCCGGAGGTGGCCGCGCTGGCACGGCTGTCCGAGGTCGTCGTCGTCGACAACGGGAGCCGCGACGCCACCGCCGAGCGGGCGGCCGCGGCCGGGGCCACGGTCGTCGCCGAGCCGCGGCGGGGCTATGGCCGGGCCTGCCTCAGCGGTGTGTTGGCGGCGGGGGAGGTCGACCTGATCGTCCAGATGGACGGCGACCGCAGCGACCAACCCGGTGAACTGCCACTCCTGCTCGCCCCCCTGCTCGGGGGCGAGGCCGACCTGGTGGTCGGCTCGCGGACGAGGGGAAGGGCCGAGCCGGGTTCGCTTCTGCCCCAGCAGCGGGTCGGCAACTGGATCGCGGCGGTGCTGCTGAGGCTCCTCTACGGCGTCCGCGTCAGCGACATCGGCCCCTTCCGCGTCATCGGCCGGGACGACCTGCTCGCACTCGGGATGCAGGAGATGACCTACGGCTGGTCGGTCGAGATGATCGCCCGCGCCGCCCGGCGCGGCCTCCGCGTCCGCGAGGTGCCGGTCTCCTATCGGAATCGGGCCGGGGGCGATTCGAAGGTCAGCGGCAATCTGCGCGCTTCGGTCCGTGCCGGCTGGCGGATCATCGGCGCCATCGGGCGCAGCCGGTGGGTCGAGGGGGCGACGGAATGACCCTCCGCACGGTCACGGCGCCACCCCAGACCGCGGTGCGAGTGGCCGCTGACGCGCCGGTCGCCGGCGAGCGACGCGGCCGGGCCGTCGGGCTGCGGCCGCCGCGCCTGCGGGCGGGCTTGGGACGCCTCTGGCCGATGGTCGCGGTCCTGATCGCCTACGCCGCGGCGGCGTTCGTCGTCCCGACGCTGGCGCCGGTGGCGACGACCGACGATTGGGCCTACGCCCGCTCGGCCCAGATCCTGCTCGACGAGGGACGGCTGGTCGTCTTCCCGGTCGTCGCTGCCACCGCCGTCTTCCCGATCGCCTGGGGCGCCCTCTTCGGCCTCCTCTTCGGCCCTGAGTTGGGGGCCTTCCGGCTCTCGACCGTGGTCATGGTCGGGCTCGGCGGCCTGGCCCTCTACGGGCTCTGCCGCCAGTTCGGGGTCGAACGCGGGCGGAGCGCCCTCGCCGCCGCCGCCTACCTGTTCAACCCGCTCGTCTTCGTCCTCGCCTTCACGTTCATGACCGATCCCCACTTCACGGCGCTGCTCGTGATTTCGTGCTACTTCTACGCCCGCGGCGTGGCTCCCGGACGGGCGGCGGCTTGGGCGACCGTGGCCGGCTCGGGGGCGGCGGCGCTCGCCTTCTTGACCCGGCAGCAGGGTGCGCTGATCGTGCCGGCGGTGGTCGCTTTCTTGGTGATCGCCGGCGGACTGCGGCCGAACCGGGCCGGGGTGGCCGGCCTGCTGCGGGTGGCCGGTCTGCCGGCGCTGGTGATCGCCGGCTACTACCTGTGGCTCCGCTTCGGGAACGACGTGCCGGTTGTCCAGGAGTCGTTCGCGCGGGAGGCGATCGAGGAAGGATGGAGCGGCACCTGGTGGCTGGTGCGCCGCTTGACCGTCGTCGAGCTCGTCTACCTCGGGTTCTTCGCCCTCCCGATCGCCGCCGCCGCGTTGCCGGCGGTGGGCCGGTTCTGGCGCGCCGTTCCCCCCCGCGGCTGGTTGCTCTTTGTTGTCTGGGAGGGGATCCTGGCGGTCGGCGTCACGCTCTTCTGGCGGGACGGGCGGCGGATGCCCTTCATCGGCCAGTTCTTCGGCAGCGGCGGGCTAGGCGCGCCCGACGTGGTCGGCTCTCGGCCGCGCGTGCTCGAAGGGACCGTGCTCGATGTCCTGACGGTGGTCTGCGTCGCCGCCTCGCTCGTCCTGGCCCTGATCGCCGCCCGCGGTCTCGGCCGGCCGGCGTCGCTGCCCCGATCCCGCGCCGGTCTCGTGCTCGCCGTCGGCCTAGGCCAGGTCGCCGGCGTGCTGCCTCCCTCCTACCACTACATCGGCTGGACCGCCGGCTCGCTCGACCGCTATCTGCTCCCGCTCGTGCCGCTGACGCTGGCGCTCGCGCTCTGGGCGTCGGTCGGCGTCCGCTTCCTGCCCGTGCTGGGGTGGGTCGTCGTCGCGCTCCTGGCCCTCTTCTCGACGGCCGGGACGCGCGACTACCTCGTCTACATGGAGGGCGTCTGGGGGCTGGCGCGCGAGGCGAACGCCGCCGGCGTCGCCAACACCCGGCTCGACGCCGGCTCGGCTTGGGACGGCTTCCACCTCTACGAGTACGGGCTGGACGAAGGGATCACCCGCGCCCGCTCCCCCCGCGGCAGCCCGTGGTGGGTCTACTTCTACGCCAAGGCGACCGACTCCGCCTACGTGGTTTCCGGCGAGCCGGTCCGCGGGCTGAGGCAGGTGGCGATGCGCCCCTACTCCTCCTGGCTCGAGTCCGAGCCGACGCGGCTCTTCCTCTTCCGGCGCCCGGACGCGCCCTGGCCGCCGACGGCCCCGACCCCGACCCGGTCGCCCCGGCCGGCCGCGGACGAGGTCGACCCGCCGGCGGCGCCGACTCGGGCGCCGGTGCCGGCCCCGCCGGCCGCCCTTGGCGACTGGCTCAGGGAGTGGGCGGCTGGGCAACGGGCCTCCTTGGTCGGCCCGACCGAGCCCCCGGTTCCGGTCTCGCCCGGCGGCGACCGGTCCCAGGGAGCGCCGCGGTGAGCGCACCGGCGGCTTCCAACCTCCTCCTGATCGCGGCCCGGGCGCCGGTCCCTGGGGAGACCAAGACGCGCCTCGGCGCCAGCGTCGGGATGGAGCGCGCCGCGACCCTCTACCGCGCGTTCCTGACCGATCTGGCGGCCCGGTTCCACCCCGCTTCCTCCGGCCCGGACGAGGACGGGCCGGACTACGACGTCGGGTGGGCCTACACTCCGGCCGGCCTCGACTTCGGCGCCATCCTCGCCGACTGCGGCCAGCCAGCGCCGAGCGGAGTCCGGTTCGTGCCCCAGGTGGGGGAGGGGTGGGGTGCTCGACAGGCCAACCTGCTGCGCTGGGGCCACGACCAGGGGTACGAGCGGACGGTCCTGATCGCGTCCGACTCGCCGCACCTGCCGCGGGAGGTGCCGGCCGCGGCCTTCGCCGCCCTCGCCGGGCGCGACGTGGCGATCGGGCGGGTGCTCGACGGTGGCTACTACCTGATCGGGCTCCGGGGCTGCCACGACGTCTTCACCGGCGTCCCGATGAGCACCGCCGACGCGGCGGGCGCGTTGATCGCCCGCGCCGTGGCGCTCGGGCTGCGGGTGGCCGAACTGCCCCCGACCTTCGACGTCGACGAGGAGGCGGACCTCGGGCGCCTCTGGGCGGCGCTGGCGCCGGACGGGACCGCCGCCCCGGCGACCTGGGCCGCGCTCCACCGCCTCGGTCTTGGCCCGCCGCCGGATCGGGCGGCACCGGGGGCGCGGCCGATCGCCACGGCCGGTTGACCCGGAGCGCGGGTGGCGGGTCTTTGGGGGCGGGTCGTCGGCGGTGCCGCCGGCGTCGGCCCTCGCCTTCGAGCAAATTTTCCTCCTACGCACCGGATCCGGGCCGTAGCTTCTGCTTCACTGGCGGATGGCCTCGCCGTCGATCTCTTTCCCGCGCCGGAGAGAGGAGAGCTTCACGCGGAACTCGGGTGGTCGGTCCCGGTTCTCCGGGATATCGGTCCGCACCCGGCCGCGATCGCCGGATCGGCATCGCCCGGCCCGAAAGGGAC
>JBBSNJ010000400.1:0-4149 GCA_038232775.1 Thermomicrobiales bacterium | reverse complement strand
GGCGCCGGCTGGTTCCGCATCTACGCCGAGATCGTCATGCCCCAGGTCAAACCGGCCCTCGCCGCCGTCGCCATCTTCTCCTTCCTCGACACCTGGAACGACTTCTTCGAGCCGCTCGTCTTCCTCCGCGACCCCACCCTCCACACCCTCGCCATCAGCCTCCACTACTACTCCAGCGCCGCCACCGGCTTCACCCAGCCCGACATGACGGTGATGATGGCCGGCGCCACCCTGATCATGCTGCCGCCGCTGCTCCTCTTCTTCTTCACGCAGCGGATCTTCATCCAGGGCGTCGTCGTCTCGGGGCTCAAGGGCTAGCCCCGGCCCCAGTCGGCGCCGCGCCGGCCCAGAAAGGAGGTGACCTTCGGTCGGACCCGGAGCCACCAGGCTCGACCCGCGACTCACCACCCGCATCCCGCTCCGCGGCGCCAGGCTCTGGCGCACACACCGACGACGTGGTCGGCAAGAGAGGACCTCATGCTCGACACCCGAATCACCCGCCGCACCGCCCTCAAGACGGCCGGCGCCGGGCTGGCCCTACCGGCGCTCGCGGCGCCCGCGTTCGGCCGGCGGGCCGCCGCCCAGGAGGCGACCACGGTCCGCTTCGCGAGTTGGCTCGGCGCCGCCGAGGGGCTCGTCCAGCTCTGGAACGACAGCCACGACGAGATCACCGTCACTTTCGAGGAGATCCCCTTCGACAACTACGCCGACAAGCTCCTGATCGACATGGCCAGCGGCACCGCCCCGGACGCCTTTCACTGGCCCAGCCCTTGGTGGCTGCCGATGATGCGCCGCGGCGTCTTCCAGCCGATCAACGAGCTGATCACCCGCGACGGCATCGACCTGGCCAAGTTCGTCTTCCCGCCCACCCGCCTGGCCGAGTTCGAGGGCTCCCTCTACGGCCTCCCCTACGCCCTCCCCACCACCCGCATCTTGATCTACAACAAGCGGCTGTTCCGGGAGGCGGGGGTCGAGGAGCCGACCGAGGAGTGGACCTGGGACGACCTCGCCGCCGCCGCCGAGACGCTCCACGACCCGCCCAACGTCTACGCCATGCCCTTCCCGCCCCACCAGCTCAACCTCGAGAGCATGATCCTCAGCAACGGCGGCGGCATCGTCTCCGAGGACGGCACGCAGTGCCTGCTCGACGCGCCCGAGGCGGTCGAGGCGATCGAGGTCGCCATCGGCTGGTACCGCGATCTCGGGGTGACGATGGAGCCGGGACAGGAGGACGCGCTCGGCGACGAGCCGTTCGCCAGCGACAAGTTGGCGATGGCCTTCATCTCGATCCCCGGCTGGCAGAGCTGGCAGCGCTACACCCGCGAGGGGCAGATCGAGGCCGGCGTCGTCATGTTCCCGGTCTCCCCGGAGACCAAGGTCCGCCGCACCTCGGCCGAGGCCCACATGATCGCCATCGCCAACACGAGCGAGAACGTCGACGCCGCCTGGGAGTTCATCAAGTGGTCCCAGACGTCGGACGAGGCGATGACGTACTGGATCGACTTCTACCCGGTCAACTACGACCTCGATCGCTACCTGCAGGCGGTGCCGGAAGGCCCGCAGCGCGAGGTCACCTCCCTCCGCCGCAAGTACATGGACACGATGGAGGTCCAGTACTGGGGGCCGAACACGACCGAGGCCCAGCGCTTCTTCCGGGCCGAGTTCGACCTGGCGATGCTGGGCGAGAAGCCGGTCGCCGAGGCGATGGCGGCCGCCTGCGAGGAGATCGACGGCTTGCTGGCCGGGGGCTAGCCGCCGCCGCCCGCCGCCCGCCGTCAGCCGTCAGCGAAATCGCGCCGCCGAGCGCGCCGGGCAGCCGCGCCCGGCGCGCTCGGGGCGGGCCGAAAGGACAGCGCTCGTGCTCCAGATCGTGGACGGATTCCGTGGTGCCGCGCCGGGCTCCCTGGCGCGGGGCCTCGCCCCCGGCGTCGGCCTCTCCCTCGCCTACGACCGCGTCCAGAATGGCGCGGCGATGGCCGACTTCCGCCTCGTCGACACCGTCGACGCCGACGCCGACACCAGCCGCCCCCGCCGCCGGGCAACCCTCGTCAACGGCTCGGCCGAGCTCCGCCTGACGGTCGAGTACACCCACTTCCCGGAGCACCACGCCGTCCTGATCGGGGGCGCGCTCGAGAATATCGGCGCCCAGCCGATCCCCCACCTGCGCGAGCTGCGCCCGCTCGACCTCGTCTTCGACCTCTCGCGGGTCGGCGCGCCGACCGTCCACACCATCGGCGGCGGCGTCACCCACGGCTTCTTCCCGCCGATCGCCTTCCACCTCGACGCCCGCGAGTTCATCAGCACCTCCAAGGTCAAGAAACCGCTCCGGATCGACTCCGGCGGCACCGGCCGCTCGTCCGACCTCTACACCCCGATCTTCTTCGTCGAGGCCGAGGACGGCCGCTCCGGGCTCTTCGCCGGTCTCGAGTGGTCGGCCCTCTGGCACGCCGAGTTCACCCGCGCCGTCGGCCGCGGCGCCGGCGCCGTCGGCGGCGTCTCCGACGTCCCCGGCGACGCCTTCCCCGCCAGCGACGAGTTCCACCTCCTGACCGCGATCGAGGACATCGACTACACCCTCCGCCCCGGCGAGCGGTTCGAGATCCCACGCGCCGTCGTCGGCTTCTACGAGGGGACGCTGGCCGAGGGCCGCAACGCCCTCCGCCGCTTCGTCAACGCCTGGTTCCCCCGCTACCACGGCGGCGACCCAACCCCCCCCGTGATCTTCAACACCGGCGGCCCGCTCCTGACCGAGGAGCGCTTCACCCGCCTGATCCCGATCTGCGCCGACCTCGGTTTCGAGTGGATGCAGATCGACTGGGGCTGGTTCGCCGGCTGCAAGGCCCCCGACGACTGCTACCACGGGATGGGCAACTGGGAACTGGTCGACCGCGACCGCTTCCCGCGCGGCATCAAGCCGATCGCCGACCAGGTCCGCGCCCACGGCATGCAGTACTGCACCTGGATGGACGCCGAGGAGGCGCACCCCTCCTCCAAGCTGGCGCGGGAGCACCCGGAGTGGATGCTCTACGCCTACGAAGGGAACCGCTGGCGCCCCGACATGGGCCTCGTCGACTTCGGCCGGACCGACGTCCAGGACTACTTCATCGACCTGATCGGCGGCATGATCGAGGAGTGGGGCATCCGCAAGCTGAAGTGGGACCACAACATCGATCTCAAGGGCTACTGGGATCAGCACCACGACCCGCAGCAGCGCGGCCTCCTCCAACTCCGCCACGTCCGCGGCGTCTGGCGCGTCTGGGAGGAGCTGACCCGCCGCCACCCCGACCTGATCTTGGAGAACTGCTCGTCCGGCGGCCGCCGCTTCGACCTCGGCACCTTCGCCCGCGCCCACATCCACCACAGCAGCGACTACAAGTACGAGGACGACATCGTCCGCAACCAGATCTCCGGCCTCAACACGATCATGCCCAGCTACCGCGTCATCAGCACCGTCACCCAGCGCGGCCCCGACGCCCCCGACAGCTCGACCATGACCCGCTTCGGCGGCATCCTCCGCTTCCAGGAGAACTTCGCCGCCTGGTCCCCGGCCGCCCGCGACCGGGTCCGGCGCCACATCGAGGTCTACAAGTCGATCCGCCACCTGCTGAAGGGCGACTTCTACGCCCTCTTCCCCCAGCCGACCACCCGCGCCGCCTGGGACGGCTGGCAGTTCCACGACCCCGCGACGGGCGAAGGCTGCCTGCTCGCCTTCCGCCTGCCGCGCTCGCCCGAAGAGACGCGCCACCCCCGCCTCCATGGGCTCTCGGCCGAGACCACCTACCGCTTCACGGACCCGTACACCGGCGAAGAGCACCGGGCGGAGGGCGCGTCGCTCCTCGACGCGGGCTCCTCCTTCGCGCTCGAGCCGAACAGCGCCCGCCTCCTCCACTACCGACCCGTCTAGCCGCGAGGATCAGCCGTGCTCCCGGCGCTGGGCGCCGGGAGGGACCGCGTCGGTCGACCGCGGCGCCGCAATCCGGCGTCGTCGGTGCCGGAGGCCGACCACGGGTCGCGGGTCGATCGCTGATCTCGGGGGACCGATCGCCCCCCCCCGGCGGCGGCCGGCCGCGTCACACGGAATCCGGTCGAACCGTGGCGCTATGAGGAGTGCGAACGGCTCCCCTCTCCTGCCGCAGCGGGAGAGGGGCC
>JBBSNJ010000399.1:0-4156 GCA_038232775.1 Thermomicrobiales bacterium | reverse complement strand
GGCCCTGACCTCGGCCGGCGGCGGCGGCAAGGCGGCCAGGGCCACGCTCGCCCGCGCCGCCGACGCCGCCGGCGCCCCCCCCTGCGCCCGGGGGCGGCGGGGGCAGGGGTCGAGGGCGCTGGCCCGGACCCTGGCCCGGGCACCCGCCGCCGACCTGCGGCCGGGCGGTCCCGCCTACGCCGATCTCGCCGCGCTCTGCGGCGCCCTCGAAGCACTCTTGTCCGCCTGACCTGAGTTCCGCCAGCGCCCGTCCCCCCGCTCCCGCCACGACCCCGCCCCACCGCCTGATACGGCATCCGGGTGAATCGCGGGAGGTCCCCCGCCGGTCCGCGACCAAGCTCCCCTCTCCCGCGCACGGGACAGGGGGAAGGGGGGCCGGGGGTGAGGGCCGCTTTCCGAGAAGCGGAAGCGTTGTCCCGAATCCCGTGTTCCCGCCGCGCCCCGCCGGCATCCCGCGTTT
Source organism: Thermomicrobiales bacterium (assembly GCA_038232775.1). GTDB lineage: Bacteria > Chloroflexota > Chloroflexia > Thermomicrobiales > UBA6265 > JBBSNJ01. Next base: position 3,696 of record JBBSNJ010000399.1, on the reverse strand, counting down.
CCCGCGCCCGGCACAAGGGAAAGGGTCGGAGGGCTGAGTGCGGCGCAGCCCAAGCGTGACGGCCACGAATCGGTGCCGCCGTCTACCAATCGGGCCGGTCGCCGGCCGTAGTGCGGGAGTCGACTCCGAAGCGAAGGGCGAGCAGATCGAGCAGGACGAGGAGGAGGACGCCGGCGATCGGGACGAGCAGGGTTCCATCCATCAGGGGTCTCCTTGTCCTCGGGCGCTGAGCCATTCCAAACCTGGACGGTTCTTCGGCTGGGCGGAGAGGGGGTCGCCCTCCCGCTGACCCGGATCGGGCCGTTCCTTCCGGTCGAGCGAGAGGACAACTCGGGCGGATCGTGCCGGCCGCTACGGCCGGCGGGCCGCGCCGTAGATCAAGCTCATGCCCGGCCAGCGGGCGACGTCGCTGTCGAGGGCGGGGCGGCGGCTGAGGCGGGCCAGCTCGTGGTCGTCGGCACCGAGCGGCAGCCCAAGCGCGGCCCCCCGAACGGACTCGGGTGTTCCCGCGCGGTGGAGGGCGACGGTGACGATGAGCCGGCGGCGTCCGAACGGGATCGTCATCCAGGTCCTCCTCTCGACCGGCGGTCAGCCATCGGGACGGCCGCCAGCCCTCCGCCCACGAGCCTCGTGGGCCTCCCCTCCTCCCGGCCGAAACAGCGGGTCCACCGGGCGGGAGGGGTCGTCGATATGACGCCTCGGGGCGCCGGACGTGAGACGCCGGCGCCCACGGTCACGATGCGTCCGCACCTGATACGCTTGCGTGGCGACGAGACCGGGAGACGGCGGCGGACGGGGGAGGGCGCGGCCAGGATGCGGTTGACGGGAGCGAGCGGACCGGGCAACGGGGACGAGCGCCGCGGCGGCGGACGACGCGCCTTGCGCGCGTTGGCGGTGATCGCCCTCCCCTTGCTCTTGGCGGCCTGCGGGCAGGACGACCCAGCGACGAACGAGCCCGCGGTCGCCACGGTGGCGCCGACGATCGCGGCGACGACCGTGGCCCCGACCACGGCGCCCGAGGTCCCGGCGGTCGCCCCAGGGACGAGTGCGAGTCCGGGCGCCAGCCCCGGCGCGACGCCGGTCGGGAGCGGGGCGCTGACGCTCGGGACGCTGGTCGATCGGGTGGACCAGGCGTGGGCGGGGGTCGATTCCTACCGAGCCCGCTTCGTCGCCGTCCCGGCCGACGGCACCCCGGTCGCCGTCGCCTCCCCGGTCGCCGCCGGGACGGTCAGCGAGGCGGTGCGGGAGGTGGTGCGGCCCGATCGCCAGCGGCAGGTGGTACGGACGAGCGACGGCGCCGAGACGGAGGCGATCGCGATCGGGAACCGGCTCTGGGTGCGGGGAGCCCTGGCCGGGGAGCTGCGGCCGGACGCCGCCCCCGATGCCTGGATCGAGGTCGAAGCGCCAGCGGCCGGGGCCACCGGTGCTTTCGCCGGCCTCTCGTCGCCGCCGGCTTCGCCGCTGTCCGGATTCCCGGAGAACCTGCGGCCCCAGGAGGTCCGCCCGCTCGGGCCGGTCGAGGTCGACGGGCGGACCTGCGAAGGCTACGGCGCGGCGGCGACGACCCAGTTTGGGGACCGCATCGACTACACGATCTCGCTCGGCCCCGACGATCTCCCCTGCGCGATCGAGAGCCGCGTCGGGCAGGTGGTGTCGCGCACGGTCTACGACGCCTACGGCGACCCGCTGGCGATCGAGCCGCCGGCGACGGCGCTGCCCCCCGCCTCCCCGGTCGCGGTCGCGACGCCGGCGACCCCGGTCGGGCGGGATTGACGAGTGGTCGCGGCCCAGGCACCGTCGCTCCTGGTGCGGCTCGTCGCCGGTTGGCGGCGGCGAGGAGCGGCCGACTTCCCGGTCCTCGCGAGTCAGGAGGGGGCCCCGGCCGCCGCCGCGACCCCGGCGTCGCCCAGCCCCCCTACCGCGGCACCGAAGGCGCTGGGAGAGTTGATCGAGCGCACGACCGGGGCTCGGTCGGGGGTGCGCTCGTTCCAGAGCGCCACCACGTCGGCCGCGATCGCGGCCGACGCCCCGCCCCAGGCCACGCCGCCGCCAGACCCGGCGGCGGGCGAGCCGGTGGCGGAGGTGGTCTTTCCCGACCGGACACGCTACCGTTTCGAGGTTCCGGGTCAGGTCAGGGCGGAGGCGGTGGTGATCGGCGGGCGCCTCGGGGTCCGCGATCCAGCTTTCACCGGGCCGGCCGCCGACGCCGCACCCGACGTCCCGCCGCTGGTCGAGACGATCAGAACCTACCCGTGGCTGGAGATCGAGGTCGCGGCGCTGGACCCAACCGAATCCGGAGAGGCCGTCTTGCTCACCCTGATAGCTGACCCGGCGCGAGCTGGCCCGCGCGCCCGGCAGCCGCTGCCAGCGCGGTTCGCCCCGCGAACCGCGGTCGGTCCGATCCGGGTCGGCGAGCGGGTCCGCGGCGCGTACCGGGCGGAGGTGGTCGATCAGGTGGCGGGCGAAGCCGGCTCCGTTCGACGGATCCTGGTCGTCGCCCTCGACGGCGACGGACTCCCCCGCCGGATCGAGCAGCGGATCGGCCGCACAATCATCCGCCTCGAGGACCAAACGATCAACGAGGATCGGACGATCGTACCCTCGCTCAGCGGCGGAGCAGACGCGGGCCGCGACACCGGCGGCCGCTCGTGAACGACGAACCGGCGGGCGGCCGTCGAGGCATCCGCCACCAACGACCGCGGACGGAGGGTCCGCGGCCCGACCGGCCAGGAGCCAGAGGAGAAGCCGTCTTGCCGAACTTCAGAACGACAGAAGCCGGGAGCAACGAGGGAGAGTCAAGCCACGCCCCGAGGTGGGGAGAAGGCCGGTCGGTGACGGCGAAGGTCGCCCTCGTCGTTGCCGCGCTGTTGGCGGTCACGATCGGAGCCCCGGTCGCGGCCCGGCAAGAAGCGACCCCGGCCGCGGCCGGAGCGGCCGTCACGGCCGAGGGCTGCTGGACTCCGGAGCAGCGCCTGCCCACGCCGGGCGAAGACGGCGCCCGCTACAGCGCGGCGCCGGCGCTGGTGATCGACCCGGCGCGGGGCTACGTCGCGACCCTGGCGACGAGCGAGGGGACGTTCGAGATCGAGCTCTTCCCGGTCGAGGCTCCGCTGGCGGTCAACAACTTCGTCTGCCTCGCCGCCGACGGTTTCTACACGGGGACACCGTTCCACCGCATCCTGGCCGGATTCGTCATCCAGGGCGGCGACCCGACCGGGACGGGCTCCGGCGGCCCCGGCTACGCCTTTCCCGACGAGCCTCCCCTCCGCGCCTACGAGCGGGGCATCGTGGCGATGGCCAACGCCGGGCCCAACACCAACGGCAGCCAGTTCTTCGTCATCCTCGACGACCTCCGCCAGCAGCTCCCCCCCAACTACACCGTCTTCGGCCAGGTCATCGACGGCCAGGACGTCGTCGACGCAATCGCCGCGGTCGAGACGACCACGAGCCCCAGCGGCGAGCCGTCGCAGCCAGTGGAGACGGTTACCCTCGAGCAAGTCACCGTGAGGGAGGCACCGCCGGTCGCGGCGGCGACGCCGGTACCCGCCGCTGAGGGAAGCTTAGGGGCGCTCGCCGACCGTATCGGCGCGGCCTGGAACGGGGTCACCACCTACCGGACCACGGTCACCTTCGCCGAGCTGCCGCCTCCGGGCGCGGACCCGGCCGCGAGCCCCGCCCCGCTGGCCGACGCCGGGG
>JBBSNJ010000398.1:0-4165 GCA_038232775.1 Thermomicrobiales bacterium | reverse complement strand
TGACCGACGACGGCCGGCTCAAGCTGATCGACTTCGGGCTGGCGCAGGCGGCCGGGGCGCCGCAGGAGGCGGTGGAGGGGAAGGTCTTCGGCACCGCCGCCTATCTGGCCCCCGAGCAGGCCTGCGGCGACCCAGTCGACGCGGCGGCCGACGTCTACGCCCTCGGCTGCGTCGTCTACGAGCTGCTGACCGGCCAGGCGCCGGTCGCCGCCGGGGGCGCCGGCGACGGGCGGCGGCCCGACCGCGACCTCCTGGCGCCGAAGCAGGAGCTGATCCGCGCCCGGCTGGAGCGGGTGCCGACCCCGCCGACCCGAGCGCGGCCGGACCTGCGCTTGCCGGCCTGGGTCGACGACGTCGTCCTCTGGGCGCTGGCGCGGGAACCGGCCGCGCGCTACGGCAGCGCGGCCGCCTTCGCCGAGATCTTCCGGGCGCGGGTCGACGGCGACGAGCCGGGCGAAGGCGCGACCCTGGTCGGGCCGCCGCCGGCCGCGCCGGAGCGCCCCCGGCCCCCGGCCGCCACCGGCCCCGCCCGCAACGTCTACGCGCCGCTGCCCGATCAACCGCTGCCCCTCCGCCTCTACGAAGCGGGCGGCCGGCGGGCACGGCGGGCGGAACGGCTGCGCCGGGGGCTCTGGCTCGGCGTCTCGCTGCTCCTGGTCGCCAACCTCCTCCTCGCCGGCGCGCTCTGGCTGACCCAAGGAGAAATCCCCGGCGTCTACGAGCCGGCGGCCGCGATGCGCCCCGGCGGCGGCGCCCGCTCGACCGCGGTCGACCTGCTGGTGCGGCGGCAGCCGAGCTTGGCGGCGGATACGGTGGGCCGGCTCGGCCTCGGGGCGCGGGTCGCCCTCACCAGCGAGCCCGTCCCGGCGGACGGCGAGCTCTGGTGGCCGGTCGAGACCTTGGGGGAGGGGGCCGACCCTGAGCTGGCGGGCTGGGCGGCCGGGACCTGGCTGGCACCGGCGCGGCCGCTGACGCCTTGGGAGCGACTGAGCAGCAAGATTGGGCTGGATTTGTAGCGATCTCAGTTCCATACTCGCCTGTCGGCAGGCGCTGCTTCCGATGACCTAAAGGATGGAGCCGGGGCGAGAGGGAAGCATCAGATGCTGATCGACTCCATCCGAATCCAAGGCTACCGCTCGCTGAAGGACGTGGAGTTTCGGCCGGGCCGCATTTCCTGCGTGGTGGGGGCGAATGGCGCGGGCAAGAGCAACCTAGTTCACGCCTTGACGTTCGTGAAGATGGTCTACGGCTACGGCCTCGGGCCGGCCATCTTGGCGGAGGATGGGTTCGACGCCGCGGTTTGGCGCGGACACGGGCAGATCGCCGACAGTATCTCCGTCTCGATCGAATCGCGCTTGCCGGCCGAGGTCCTTGTCGGACCAAGGACGAACCTGGACGTTCGCGGGCAAGACATCGTGTCTTCCCTCAGCGCGGACATGCTCGCTGTTCTCCATCACTTCACCATCGGGCGTCAGAGTCAGGGGGCTTTCTCCGGTTTCATCGTGGACGACGAACAGGTTCAGGTCTACCGAACATCGCAGAAGGACGAGTTGACCTTGATTCAAGGCTCTCGATCCAGGGACCGATCGTCCTACAGCTACGTCGTGGAACCGTCCGCCCCCGGTGTCCTACGACAGCTCCTTGACACCTACCCGCACGCCTCGAGCAACGGCCGCACCGATAAGGTTTCCTTCTCCCCGCCTGCGAGCGATCTCGCCATTTCGACTCACCGACTCTTTAGTCCCGTCATCGACCACTACATTCGCGAACTCGGCGGGATCAGGACGTATAACCTGATAGCCAGCAACGGGCGTGGAAGCGGACTCCCAATACCGAACGGCGAGCTTTCGACCGAAGGCTGGGGACTGCCGACCGCGGTGGCAGTTCTCCAGAATCAGTACCCAGAAGCATGGACTGCCGTTCTGGAAACCTTCTTCGAGGTGGCTCCAAGATTCTCCGATGTCGAAGTGAATCAGGAATATGACGGCAGATTGACGTTGCGCTTCCTGGAAGAGGACGGTGAGCAGCGGTGGCACTCGGCACAGGTGTCCGATGGAACGCTGCGCAGCTTGGCGCTTCTCGTCGCTCTGTTCGACCCGAGGCATCGGCTGACGGTGGTCGAAGAACCGGAAAACTCCCTCCATCCCTGGGCGGTTCGCGTCATCCTTGACGCCTGCCGCAAGGCGGTTGGCTCCGCCGACAAGCAGATCGTGCTGACGACGCATTCCCCGGTCGTCATTGATCGGATGCGACCGGACGAACTCTACGTGACCTGGCGGGAGAACGACGGTACCCGTCTTAGCCCCCTCGCGGAGCGAGATCCCGAGGCACCGAGGCTCTGGGAACAAGGCTTGAGTGACCTCTCCGGGCTTCTTGACAGTGGGTGGGTTCGGGAAAGCGTTCCCCTCATCAACCGGTGAAGATCGGCATCGTCAGCGAGGGGCAATCGGAAGTCGACGCCCTCCCCAAACTCTTCCCCGCGTTTCAGGCGGCGACGGGCAACTCCTTTCTTCGACCGATCCGTACCAGCGTGCATCCGACCGCAACGTTCGACGGCATTGCCTATGCCGCCGCGAAACAGATCGAGAAGCTGCTCCTTCGAGAGCCCGACGTCATCGTCTTCTTGCTTGATCGAGAGCAGCGGACCGAATGCCCCGGCGAACTGGCAGCCCGCATCCACGACGCCTTGCACCAGTCACGCAAGGGGCTGTGTCCGATTCAGGTCGTGGTCAAGGATCGCACCTTCGAGAATTGGCTGATCTCTGACGTAGCAGCGTTGGCGACGCAGCGAGGACGCTTTGATTTGCCCCCAAGTGCCGCCCGATCCGTCGTCCAAAGCGGCGCGGATGGCTTCGATGCGCTGGCAGTCCTGAAGCAGTGGACCGCCGGACGACCATACCGGAAGGCAGACGACAGCATCCGCATCCTCGATCACGCCGACCCCCTGCGGATGGCGGCGACCTCCCGCAGCTTCCGCCGCTTCCTCCGCTGCGTCGGTCACCCCGCCTACGCGCAGCAGAGCCGTCACCCGTTACCCCACCAATAGCGTCGGCTTCGCCGCGCCCTCCTGCTCTGGCAAACCACGATCGCCGCGTCCGTCTCCCCGCAGCTGAGGCAACGCCCCGAACCGCCACTCCCCGCCGACCAGCGCCAGGTGCCGCCCCGCCAGGGTCGGGTCGGACTCGGGGAAGTCGACCCGGAAGTGGGCGCCGCGGCTCTCCTCCCGCCGGCCCGCGGCGGCGACCACCGCCCCCGCCGCGACGACCATGTTCCGCAGTTCCAAGCCGGCGCGCTCGTCAACCGCCGGTCCCCCGGCACCATCGGCACCGGCAGCCGCTCCCAGGGCGCCCCCGAGCCGGCCGGCCACCGCCGCGACCTCGGTCGCGGCCGTCGCCAGCCCGGCCGCGGCGCGAACGACGGCCGCGTGCCGGCTCATTGTTCGCTGCAACCGACTCCGCAGCGCCGCGACCTCAGCGCTCGTCAATCGAGTTCCCCCGGCTTCGATCGCGGCCGCCGCAGCCGACGCGCTCCCGCGCCCCGAACCATCGCCGCCGGCATCGACGCGCCCCTGCCCCACCCGCGCGGCCGCGGCCAGACCGAAGACCAACCCCTCCAGCAGCGAGTTGCTCGCCAGCCGGTTGGCGCCGTGGACGCCGGTGCAGGCCGCTTCCCCGAGCGCGAGCAGACCCGGCAGACTCGTCTCCCCCTCGGCGCCGGCGACGACCCCGCCGATCACATAGTGGGCGGCCGGGGCGACCGGGATCAGGTCGGTCGCCAAGTCGAGCCCCCGGCCCGCCAGCTCGCCCGCGATCGTCGGGAACCGCGCCCGGACCGTCCCGGCCGGCAGGTGGCGCAGGTCGAGCCAGACCTGGTCGGCGCCGTCGAGCGCCATCTGCCGCTGGATGCCGCGAGCGACGACGTCCCGCGGCGCCAGCTCGGCCAGGGGGTGGAGGGCCGGCAGGAAGCGCTCGCCGTCGGCGCCACGCAGGTGGGCCCCTTCCCCCCGGACCGCCTCGGAGACGAGGAACGGCCGACCGCCGGGGAGAGCGAGCACCGTCGGGTGGAACTGGACGAACTCCAGGTCGGCCACCGCGACCCCGGCCCGGATCGCCATCGCCAGGCCGTCGGCCGTGGCACCGGCCGGGTTGGAGGTCGTCGCCCAGAG
>JBBSNJ010000397.1:0-4167 GCA_038232775.1 Thermomicrobiales bacterium | reverse complement strand
TCGCGCCCGATCAGGCCGGCGGAACGGACGCCGAGGCGACGGGTCGCCGGCCCCGGCCGGGAGGGCACCCGGCGCCGAAGCCGCGACCACTGCAGCCGGGGACGCCGCGCTCCGCGGGGCCACTCCTGGGGACGGTGCGGCGGAACGCGCGAGCGCCGATTGACACGGTCGGGAGCCCCGCCCTATCCTGCGGGGAACACGCGAGAGCGGCGACGACCAGGACGAGTAACCGCGGACCCTCCGCCAGAGAGGCCGACCACCCGCTGCGAGGACGGCCCGGAGCGAGCCGCGGCGAAGACCCCCTGCCAGCCGTCCGTCGAACGCGGGGCCGCGCCGGCCCCCAAGTAGAACGGTCCGGTTGGCCCCGTTACCGGCCGCATCGAGCGACCCTCCGGCCCCAGCGGCCGCGGGCGGTCGGAACGAGGGTGGAACCACGTCGGTCCGACGTCCCTTCCGGGACGCGGGCCGTTTTGTGTTGGCTATCGGCTATCGGCTATCGGCTCTTGGCTCACGCCCGAGCAGTGGGCAGTGGGTAGTGGGAAGTACGAAAGGGGCGCTGAACCTTCGTCGTCCCGACACCTGCCCACTACCCACTACCCACTACCCACAACGGAGGAACTCCATGCCAGAAATCGACATCGCCGAGGAAGTGTCCGAGATGGACATCGCGGTCGAGGCGAACGACCCGCGCCAGTACGAGCTGGCAAGGATGCGGCACTCGGCGGCCCACCTGATGGCCGAGGCGGTGCGGGAGATGTTCCCCGAAGCCCGCCTCGGGATCGGGCCGGCGATCGAGCACGGCTTCTACTACGACTTCGATCTGCCGCGCCCGCTGACGCCCGACGACCTGACGGAGATCGAGTCCAGGATGCGGGCCAACCAGGAGAAGGCCGAGCGGTTCGAGCGGGAGGTCGTCTCGCGCGAGGAGGCGCGCACGACCTTCGCCGCCGATCCCTACAAGCTCGAGCTGATCGAGGGGCTGCCGGACGACGACATCATCACGACCTATCAGCAGGGGGAGTTCCTCGACCTCTGCCGCGGGCCCCACGTCGAAACTACTGCCGAGATCGGCCCCTTCAAACTGCTCTCGATCGCTGGCGCCTACTGGCGCGGCGACGAGCACCGGCCGATGTTGCAGCGCGTCTACGGCACCGCCTGGCCCTCCCAGGAGGCGCTGGACGAGCACTTGCGGCGGCTCGAGGAGGCGCAGAAGCGCGACCACCGGCGCCTCGGCAAGGAGCTCGATCTCTTCTCGGTCAGCGAGGAGATCGGGCCCGGCTTGATCCTCTGGCATCCGAAGGGAGCGATGGTCCGCTACCTGGTCGAGCAGTTCGAGCAGAAGGAGCAGTTGGCGCGCGGCTACGACCTCGTCTACACCCCCCACATCGCCTCCGAGAAGATCTACAAGACCTCGGGGCACCTCGAAACCTACCGCGAGAACATGTACGCCCCGATGAGCATCGAGGAGGTCGACTACTACCTGAAGCCGATGAACTGCCCCGGCCACATCATGATCTACAAGAGCCGCGTCCACTCCTACCGCGACCTCCCGGTCCGCCTCGCCGAGTTGGGGACGGTCTACCGCTACGAGCGGTCGGGGACGCTCCACGGCATGCTCCGGGTCCGCGGGTTCACCCAGGACGACTCGCACATCTTCTGCACCCCGGAGCAGGTGGTCGACGAGGCGCGGGGGGTGATCGACCTCGCGATCCACATGGCCGGGGTCTTCGGCTACGACTTCACCGCCTACCTGGCGACCAAACCGGAGAAGGCGATTGGCAGCGACGAGGTCTGGGCGCGGGCGACCGACGACCTCAAGCGGGCGATGGAGACGCGGGGGTTGCCTTTCCGGATCGACGAGGGGGGCGGCGCCTTCTACGGCCCGAAGATCGACATCAAGTGGGTCGACGCCCTGGGCCGGGAGTGGACCGGGCCGACGATCCAGGTCGACTTCAACCTGCCGGAGCGGTTCGACGTCAACTTCGTCGCCGAGGACGGCGAGCGGCACCGGGTGGCGATGATCCACCGCACCCTGCTCGGCTCGATGGAGCGGTTCGTCGGCGGCCTGGTCGAGCACTTCGCGGGTGCCTTCCCGGCCTGGCTGGCGCCGGTCCAGGTCGCGCTGATCCCGATCACCGACGAGCAAGTCCCCTTCGCCCACGAGGTCGAGCGGCGGTTCAGCGACGCCGGGCTCCGCGTTTCAGTCGACGACGGGCGGGACCGGATGCAGGCCAAGATCCGGTCCGCCCAACTCCAGAAGGTGCCCTACATGCTGGTCGTCGGGAAGCGGGAGGTCGAGGCCGGCGCGGTCGCGGTCCGGCTGCGGAACGGGCGGGACCTAAAGGCGATGCCGGTCGATCAGTTCCTCGCCCTGGCGCTACCGCGGATCGAGTCGCGGTCGTTGTACCTGGACGACGTCGAGGAGGCGGCGGCGAGGGGCGAAGAGGTCACCGGGGCCGAACCTCCAAAGGGATCGGGATGAGGCGGCGCCGGCTCGATCGGTGCCGATGATCCCGAGCGGTCGATCGGATTCCGCAAGGGGCGTCCGATCGTCCCGACCAGCGCTCAGCGGCCAACCTCCTAGCCGGCAGCATCGCCGGCGGAATCGGCGCGGCGAGCGCGCGCCCCCCCTCCGGACCTCGAACCCTCCCGCTCTCGGCGCCCTGGTTCACGAGCAGGAGCGAGAGGGGTTCGAGCCGGCTCCACTTCACCTCGGCGGAAGGCCGCGATTCGGGCGGCGAGTTCGGGGAAGGCAGGGTCGATCAGGTAGCCATAGCCGGGCCAATAGCCGTCGCGGTCCGGATCGAAGCGGCGGGGCGGCGCCATCCGGCCGTCGAGGGCGGCCCCTTTCAGATCATCCCGGAGGCGGCGCCGGAGCGCCTCCGGCTCGGCGGCGCGGACCTCGACGACCGGGATCGGGGGCAGGACGCGCAGGCTGATCCGCTGGCGGCGGCGGAGACGCGGCGTGTACGGGTACTCCCACACCCGGTGGCTGCCGGTGAGGGCGATCGGTAGGATCGGCAGGTCGAGGGCGCGGGCGAGCGCGACCGGACCGCGGCGGAGGTCGATCTCGAGCCCGAGGATGCTCCCCTGCGGGAAGAGCAGGAGGCTCTCGCCAGCGGCGACCACGGCCTGGGCGGCGCGGAGCAGAGCGCGGTAGGCGGGACCGCCTGCCTCCGGGTCGATCGCGATCTGCTCGGTGTCGCGGAGGTAGGGGCCGAGGAGGGGCCAGCCGAGGAGCTCCTCGCGGACGACGAAGCGGAGCGCGAGCGGGAGCTGGAGCAACGCGACCGCGTCGGCGAAACCCTCGTGGAGGGGGGCGACGAGGTAGGTTTGGCCGGGGTCGATCTGGTCGAGCCCTTCCCAGTCGATCTCGATGGCGAGGGCGCGCTGGACGCGCTTGGCCCACCATCGATGGTAGCTCGCGCTCAGTCCGCGGGCGCCGGAGCGCCAGAAGAAGCGGGCGGGGAGGGGGCCGAGGAAGAGCCAGAGCGCGATGTCGACCAGGGTCCGCAGGTACAGCGGGAAGCTCGGCACACCGACCAGACCGCCGAGGAGGGTGTAACGGCTGGGCTCCGCTGCCCCGCCGCTGGTGGGGGGCGGCGGACCAGCCCTCATCCCCCGGCCCCTCTCCCAAACCTCGCCGAGCGCGCGTCCGAATCCCCTGCCGGCCTTCGAGTGCGGCCGCTCGCTGATCGCTGCTGCATCATCGGGCAAGGAAGGTCGGGAGGAGGCGCGCCGCGGCCCCGAGGACGTCGGCGGCGGTGACCGCGCCGTACCGGTCGGTGGCGCGCTCGAGGCGGTCGGCGGGGTCGACCAAGGTGTGCGCCTGGGCCAAGCGGAGGCGCGCCGGATCGAGGTCTCCAAGGCGGGCTCGGTCGAGCGCGTCGGCGTCCTTGAGGATCAGCAGCTCGAGCGTGAGCCGCCCGATCTGGTGGTCCGGGGTCTCGTGCCACCGGCAGAGCTCGGCGACGAAGGGGAGGTCGAGGGAGGCGGTCTCCGGCCGGAGGGCGGGCAGGTGGGCGAGCAACCACTCCGCCGAGCGGGTGCCGTGCCCGCGGTCGATGCCGTCGTCCTCGCGGCCGACGTCGTGGACCACCGCCGCCCAGCGGAGCTCCTCCCGCCTGAGGGTGTCCGGAGCGGCGATCGCCGCGGCGAGCGCGTCGG
>JBBSNJ010000396.1:0-4171 GCA_038232775.1 Thermomicrobiales bacterium | reverse complement strand
TTGGGCTGGCCCATTTGTGGCCCTCCACCCTGGGCTCGCCCGGCCGGGCCCGCCCGGGGGGGGCACGTCGGCCCGGCAACGGCTCCGGCTAGCCCGCGTCCAGATCCTGCTGCCACCGCTCCTGGAGGGACGTCAGCGCTTCGCCGGGGGCGCGCTCGTTGGCCCAGACCGGGTCCATCGTCGTCGCGACGAAGCCGCTGCCGGTGTAGATCGTGAAGTCGGGGGCCGCCTTGACGGGGATCTCGCCGACCACGGCGTCCGGCATCCCCTCGATGAAGGGGCCGCGGACCGACCAGGGAGGACCGGCCGTCCGGTAGTCCTCGCGCTCGAGGATCGACTGGCGCGTCGCGGCGCCGCGGCCCTGGGTCGTCCAGAGGAAGCTGTTGTCCGAGAGCCAGCGGAGGGCTTCGGCCGTCTTCTGGTACCGGCTCTCGTCCCGCTGCGCGTACATTTCGAGCCCGCCGAGCTCGAAGTAGGTCGAGGCGTCGGCGCCGATCCGCGGCATCTGGAAGGAGACGAAGTTCAAGGGGGGATCCTGCGTCACGTAGCCGTTCAACGTCCACGGCCCGGTCAGGAACATCGACCCGTCACCGACGCCGAACGCCTTGTAGCGGTCGGCCACGTCCCGCGTCGAGACGTTGTGCTCGTCGAAGAGGTCGAGCACCCAGCGGGCGGCGGCCTCGCCGGCCTCGGGGTTGAGGGCCGCGGTTTGCAGGTCGTCGCTGGCCCGGCGGAACCCCATCTGGTGGGCGACGATGCCCCAGGTGACGGCCGGCTGGATGCCGGAGCCGGTCATCAACCAGCCGGAGCGGGTCACCTTTGCGCCCTCGCGCTTCGTCATCGCGTCGGCCCAGGCCAGCAACTCCTCGCCGGTCGTCGGCGGTTGTGACGGATCGAGGCCGGCCTCGGCGGCGTGGTCGGTGTTGAGGAGCACCTGGAGGCTCATGGCGTCCATCGGCATCATGTAGAGCCGGTTGCCGAAGCCCGGATAGCGCGAGGCGGCGAGCGACTGGTCGGTGAAGTCGTCGAGAGGGACCCCGATCGCGGCGAAGAGGTCGTCGAGCGGCAGGACGACCTCCTTGTCGATCCAGTCGGCGCGCAACCCGGACGAGCCCCAGCCGAAATCGGGGGCCTGGCCGACGGCGGCCGAGGAGAGGACCTTGGTGCCGTATTGATCGTCGGGCACGATCTCCATCCGGATCTGGACGCCCTGGTCGCGGTGGGCGTCGTTGAAACCGTCGATCATCTGTTGCCAGATCTCGCCGTCGGAGGCGGTCAGCCAGCTCCAGTGGACGATCTCGTGGACGTCCTGCCGGGCTGGTGCGGCCCGCCCCGGCCGCCGGCTCCCGCTCTGGCCGGCGAGTAGCCCGCTGGCGGCGGTCGCGCCGCCCCATTTGAGGGCATCGCGTCGGGTGAGTTTCGAGGACATCGCGCTCGCCTCCTTGCGTCCTTGCGTCGTGGCGTCCGGCTGCTCCCGCCGCTGGGATCAGCGTCGTGGCCCCGCTCCCTCGGCTGGGTCGGGGGAGGCCCAGGCTATCATCCTCTCGCCTCCGGTGCCTTGTCTCCGCTCGGGGAGGGGTGCCGTGCCCGCTCCCGCCCCTCGTCGACGATGTCGAGCAGCGCCAGCTCCGGCCGCGATAGGAGAACGGCGGACGGCAGCCCGAGCCGCCGCCAGAGCGGGAAGGGGTCGCAGCCGGTCCGGCGGGCGACGAAGAGCGCGATTACCGTGCCGTGGGAGACCAGGACGGCGTCGCCGCTCGGTCGCGCCGCCAGCAGGGAATCGACCGCCGCTGAGCAGCGGGCCATCGCCTCGTCGGCCGTCTCCTCGCCGAAGACGCGCTCGGCGGGCCGGGCGAAGAGGCAGCCGATGGCGGTCTCGACGGCGCCCGCATCGAGCCAGCCGACCGCCGCTCGCTCGTGCTCCCGCAATCCGGCATCGACGAGCGGCGAGGGCCAGGCGTTGACCGCGGCCAGCATCGTCGCCGTTTCGGCCGCCTTCGGCTCGGGGCTCGTCGCCAGCAGCGCGGGCGCGATCCCACGCGCCGCAAGCGCGAGCGCGAGGAGCCGTGCCCGCTCTCGCCCCTCGTCACCGAGCCGCCAGGTGGGGGCCGGCTGCTCGGGCCGAATCTCCGGCAGCGAGTGCTTGACCAGGACGAGCCGATCCATCAGGGGTCCCACCGCGCGGAGTCACTCTCTATAATCGAGGTGGTGTTACCGATCCATTGCTGTTTCTGGCAGGAGTCAACCATGGCAGCCACCGTCGCCGCACCAATGACCGAGCAGGCGTACCGGGCGCTGGCGTTGACCGAGGCCGGGAAACTGGTCGAGCTGTGGGATGGGGAGCCGCGGGAGAAGCCGGCGATGAGCATCGGGCACAATCGGAGTACCTTTCGTCTCGGCTACCTGCTCCAGGAGCAACTCCCTTGGAGCGAGTTCGAGATCAGGGTCAATTCAAGTCGCCTCCAACGCTCCGCCCGCAACTATTTCATCCCCGATGTCCTGGTCGTCCCGCGGGCGGCCGTCCGTGCGCTCGGGGACGACAGCCGCGTCCTCGAGGTCTACGACCAGCCGCTCCCCTTGGTGGTCGAAGTCTGGTCCCCGTCGACCGGGGGCTACGACCTGGGCGAGAAGCTGGCCGAGTACCAGCGCCGAGGCGACGAGGAGATTTGGTACCTGCACCCGTCCGAGCGGACGCTGACCGCCTGGGTGCGGCAGGCGGACGGCAGGTACCAGGAACGGATCTACCGGGGCGGCGTGGTCCGCCCGGCGTTCCGCTCCGATGTCGCCATCGAGCTCGGCGCCCTTTTCGACGTCTGAGGCGAGTCGCCGGCCGGAGTGGAGAGGGACCAGGCGATGGTGGGGACGATCGCGGCGCGGATGACGGAGCGAGCGTACCGGGCGCTGGCGTTGACCGAGGCCGGGAAACTGGTCGAGCTGTGGGACGGCGAGCCGCGGGAGAAGCCGGCGGTGAGCGTCGAGCACAGCGACGTGATCGGCGCCCTCGGGGCTGAACTTTGGGGCCAGGTCGGCCGTGAGGCATTCGTGGTTCGCGAGAACGTGGCCCGCCTCCGGATCTCCGGCGATCAGTACCTGATCCCCGACATCGCGGTGGTTCCGATCGCCTTTGTGCGGGCGTTGCGGGCCAGGCGCGGGAGCTTGGACGCCTACGCGATGCCGGTGCCGCTTGTGGCCGGGGTCTGGTCGCCGTCGACCGGGGGCTACGACGTGACCGCGAAGCTCGCGGCCTACCAGCAGCGGGGCGACGGGGAGATCTGGCATCTTCACCCCTACGAGCGGACGCTGACCGCCTGGGTTCGGCAGCCGGACGGCCGCTCTGAGGCGACGACGTACCGCGACGCTGTTGTCCGCTCGGCCTCGCTGGAAGGCGTCGCGCTCGACCTGGCCGTCCTGTTCGCGGGCTGATCGAACCCTCGGCGCGCTGAGAGGGCGGGAGGGCGGCTATGCGATCCTGGTCGGGGCGGCCCCGGTCGCCGTCGCGGCGGCCGCGCGCTGATCGACGGCGGTCGGCATCGGCCGGCCGCGCCGGGAGACGACGAGCGCTAGGATCGCCTGTGGCAAGACCAGCACGAAGCCCGAGACCGGGAACGCCGCGATCCCGACCAGCGAGATCGCCAGCAGCTGCCAGCCGAACGAGCGGGGCGGCGCTCCGGTCCGGCGTTCGACGGCGCCGACCATTTGGCCGGCGACGATCGCCAGCCAGCCGAACATCACGAACCAGAACCAGCCTTGCCGCTCCGGCGTGCGCTCCATCGCCCCGATGAACCCATCCCGGAAGACGTCGGCGATGATCCTCCGCCCCTCCTCCGGCAGGAGGCCGAAGAGGACGATGTGGACGAGGCCGGTGGCGATCAAGAGGTGGCCGCAGAGGCCGGGTCGGTAGCGCATCGCGGGATCTTTCCTTGCCGCGCCGGGCGGCCCGGATTACGATGTAAACCTCGATCGTCAGCATAGAGTTTACGTCGTAATCTGCCAAGAGGGGGCAAGGTGGGAGATCGCGCGCCGGGGAGTGAGCCGCGGGCAATCCAGACAACTCAGGCGACCGGGGAGAGTGGGCAGAGCGAGCGGGGTCGATTAAACCGGGCGTCGATTCTGGCGGCGGCGGTGGCGCTGGTCGACCGGGAGGGACTGGCGGCGCTGACGATGCGGCGGC
>JBBSNJ010000395.1:0-4180 GCA_038232775.1 Thermomicrobiales bacterium | reverse complement strand
AGCTCGCCGCCGAGGTCGAAGTCGTAGTGCCCGACGTAGCGCGCCGCGCGGCGGGACGCTTCCCGCAGCGCGGCCGGCGCCCCGGCCGAGGCCGCGCGCGTCCCCGCCATCCCGTAGGGGACGCTGTAGGGGACGCCGAGCACCGCCACGTCGGCCGCCAGCGAGGCGTCCGCCCCGCCCCCCCGCGGCGCCCCGAGAAAGGTCGGCCGATCATCGGGCACCGGCGCCACCGCATCGTCCATCCCGTTTCGCCCCCTCTCCGTCGAACCCGTGAGCCGGGTCTCCGCCTCGCCCGGCCGGTCCCGCGCCTCGTCGCGGCCCATCCATCCGACGTGTCACGGTCAGTCTAAGCCGGTGTGGTCGCCGCCCCGCGGTCGATACGGAGTTCGGGGGATGGGTTCCGTTCGCCCGCGAGCGGCCCCCAACCCAGTGGTTCCGCTCAGGGCAAGCGCCCGATCCCAGTGCCTCTGTCCGGTGCGCGGTAGCGAGGAGCCTGTCCCGCCCCCGGTGATTGAACGATTCAACCAGGGTCCGTATCAATCGGATTCGGTGCGGTCCCCGCTCCCAGCCGACCATCTCCCCAGACTCCGATCAAGCGTGGTCCCCAGGTCGAGCCGGCCGAGCGCGAGGGCGAGCGTGAGGAGCCCGGCGACCAGAAATCTGGCGGTCTGCCTCCAGGCGGAGGGGCCGAGGGGGAGCGAGCTGATCGGGTGCCGCAGCGGATCAAAGTCGTCGGGGGTGGCACCTTTGACGAGGAACACGGCGACGAACAGCGGACCGGCGCCGGCGCCACCGGCGAGGAGGGTTCTCGTCCTCACGGGACACGTCCTCCGGCGCGGGCGACCGCGACCGCGATCTCCTCCGCCCACCGCCCACCCGCCTCCCCTTCGTCCCGGGTGCGCGGGTGCCGGCGGTCTCCAGTCTGCCCGTTCGTCAGACCGCGATGTCGCGCCGGTCGAACGCGACCAGGGTCAGCAGGAGCAGCGCCGCGGTGGAGAGCATCAAGACCGCGACGTGAGCCGGCTCCAGTCCGTTGCGCAGCGGGTCGGCGCCGACGGCGTAGTAGAACGGGGAGAGGCGGCGCAGCGGCGCCAGGGCGTCGACCAGCGGCGCCATCCCGTTCAGGACGTAGCCGGCGGCCGCCACCGCTGCACCGACGCCAAGGGCGAGCGAGCGGCGGCCGGTGGCGCCGCCGAGCGCCAGCGCCAGCGTCCCGAAGAGGAGCGCCATCAGCGCCGCCGAGGCGGTCGCCGCCGCCAACCGACCGCCGCCGATCGGCAGCTCGACCAGCCGGGCGCCGGTCCAGACCGCCAGCCAGAGGACGACCCCGAGCGCGGCGAGGAGGGTCGCCAGGGCGGCGAAGGTGTCGAGCACCAGCCGCCGCCGGCCGACCGGCTGCGCCAGCAGGAGATCGAGCTTACCCCGTTCCTCCTCGCCGGCGATCGCCGCCGCGCCGAGGCCGATCGCGTAGATCAGGAAGAGGAGCGGCACCATCAGGGAGAAGAGCTGGCTGTTGAGGTACCCCGCCGCCGAGAGCAGATCGGCTTCGCCGCCGATCAGGGCGCGGAGGCCCTCCGGCAGGTTCTCCATCATCCGGTTCAGCTCGGGCGTGTCCCGGATCGTCGGGTAGTAGAGCACGGTGACGACGGTCAAGGCGACCAGCCCGAGCCCCCACCAGAGGAGGGACCGGCGCTGATCGCGGACCGTCTTGGCGAAGATGCTACGCAGCATGGCGCTCACCCCGATTCTCGGCGCGGTAGTAGTCGAGGAAGACCTCTTCCAGGTCCGGCTCGTGGCTGGTCAGGCTGAGCACCGCGCAGCCGGCGGCGGCCTTGATCAGGGCGTCGACCGAGCCCTCGACGGCGAAGCTGCCGCGGTCGCCGGCGACCACCGCCTCGCGCACCCCGGGCAGCCCGGCGAAGGCGTCGGCCGGCACCGGCTGCCCGAACTGGATCTCCAGCCGGCGCCGGGCCTTGGCCTTGATCTCGCCGACGCCGCCGACCGCCGCCAGCCGGCCCCCGCGCAGGATGGCGACCCGGTCGGCGATCCGCTCGACCTCGGCCAGGACGTGGGAGGAGAGGAAGACGCTCCGGCCCTCGGCCTTGGCCTCGAGCACGAGGTGCTGGAACTCCTGCTGGACGAGGGGGTCGAGGCCGCTCGTCGGCTCGTCCAGAATCAGCAGCTCCGGGCGGTGCATGAACGCCTGGATCAGTCCGACTTTCTGCTTGTTCCCCTTGGAGAGGGCGCGGATCGGCCGGCCGAGGTCGAGGTCCAGCCGCTCGGCGAGCGCCGCCACGTGGTGGGGATCGACCCCGCCGCGGAGGTTGGCGAAGTAGCGGAGCAACTCGCCGCCGGTCAGCCGCTCGTCGAGCGCCAGCTCGCCCGGGAGGTAGCCGACCCGGCGCCGCAGCTCGATTCCCTGGGCGCGGGGGTCGAGACCGAGCACCGTCGCCCGGCCGGCGGTCGGCCGGATCAGGTCGAGCAGGAGGCGGATGGTGGTGGTCTTGCCGGCGCCGTTGGGGCCGAGATAGCCGAAGACTTCGCCCCGCTCCACCTCGAGGTCGAGGTCGGCCAGGCCGAGGCGGCGACCGTAGCGCTTGCCCAATCCTTCGGTGCGAATGGCGGCCGTCATCGGCCACCCTCTTTCTGCGCTTCGCGTTCCCGCCGTTCGTCCCACCAGCGGGCCAAGAAGGCCGGCATCTCCGTTTCCAGCCAGCGGTAGAGGTCGTGGACCGCTTCGAGGCGATCGCGGCGCCCCGGCGCCTCCTCGCCGACCAGCTCCAGGCCGCGCTCGGTCAGTTGGCGGAAGGCGGTCACCAGCGCCATCGCGGCGGCGAGGCGCTCGGCCCAGGCGTCGGGCCGGATCCGGAAGTAGTCGCGCCGCTCGCCGGACAGGGCGACCCGCTCGATCAGGCGGGCCTGGACGAGGAGGCGGGTGGTGGTGCTGATCGAGCCTTTGCTGGCGCGGAGGACCTCGGCCAGGTCCGCCGCCGACTGCTCGGGCGGGTCGCAGATCAGCAGCCAGCCGATCAGCCGTCCCCCCATCCGCGTCAGCCCGGTCTGCTCGAAGTAGAGCCCGACCTCCTCGACGTAGGCGAGCTCGCGGGGGGAGGGTGCCGGCGGTCCATCACGGTTCCCCTTCTTTGGTTCCATAGGTTTAGTATACACTGAACTTTCTGAATGGTTCAATAGCAGGGCGCTGGTCGGGGCGGCCCGGCTCGACCCCCGGCCCGCGCCTCCCCCGCTCGGGCGAGGCTGCCCGACCGGTCCCGCCGGCCACCGACCCCGGCCCCCCGGTTCTACGGTACACTTCGCCGGCTTTGGGCGGAACCGGCGCCGGAGGTCGGGGGGGAGGGGAACGGGATGCCCTGCGTGCGCGTCGTGTCGCTGGGAGCTGGCCGCTGATGGAACGCTGGCTCTTCCTGATCCCGCTGCTGCCGCTGGCGGCCTTCGTCATCAACATCCTCTTCGGCCGCAACGCGATCCGCGACCAGGCGCACTGGATCGCGGCCCCGGCCGTCTTCGGCTCCTTCCTCCTCTCCTGCCTGGTCCTGCTCGATGTCCGCGACGGCGAGGGGCCGCTGCGGCAGCACCTCTTCCGCTGGATCCCGGCCGGCGACTTCAACGTCGACGTCACCCTCCACGTCGACCAGCTGACGGCCGTCATGCTGCTGGTCGTCAGCAGCGTCGGCTTCCTCGTCCACGTCTACTCGATCGGCTACATGCAGGGCGACGGCGGCTACTACCGCTTCTTCGCCTACCTGCCGCTCTTCGTCTTCTCGATGTTGATGCTCGTCTTGGCCGACAATTTTCTGCTCCTCTTCGTCTTCTGGGAGGGGGTCGGCCTCTGCTCCTACTTCCTGATCGGCTTCTGGTTCAAGCGCCGCTCGGCCGCCAACGCCGCCAAGAAGGCGTTCATCGTCAACCGGATCGGCGACCTCGGCTTCGGCCTGGGGATCATGTGGATCTTCGCCGCCTTCGGCACCGTCGCCTTCTACGGCGACGACGGTGTTTTCGCCCGCGTCGGCGACGTCGGTGCCGGCACGATCACCGGCATCGCCCTCCTCCTCTTCCTCGGCGCCTGCGGCAAGAGCGCCCAGTTCCCGCTCCACGTCTGGCTGCCCGACGCGATGGAGGGGCCGACCCCCGTCTCGGCCCTGATCCACGCGGCGACGATGGT
>JBBSNJ010000394.1:0-4192 GCA_038232775.1 Thermomicrobiales bacterium | reverse complement strand
GGCCCGTGCTCTGAGGCGAATGGGGGGGCTGGGGCAGGGCGGCAGCTCCCCCTCGCCCGCTAACCGGGTGCGGGGGCTGGGGGGGGGATACGGAATCCGGGAGAACACGTCGCATTCTCGCTGCGGCAGCCGGCCCTCACCCCCGGCCCCGCTCCCGTGCGCGGGAGAGGGGAGCGTCATCGCGGACCGCCGGGGCAACACCCACGAGGTACCCGGATACCGTATGAGAACCGACGCTGAGGCACCACCGATCATCCGATGGTCGTCGGAGGTTTCCGGCGGGGGGCAAGGGACCGTCCCTGATCGCGGACCAACGGTGTACCCGGACCGCGGCGCCTCCCACGTGGGCAATCTTGACCTTCTTGAAAGGGGGCGAAACCGTCAGGCCAGCCGGTCGAGGAAGAGCACGGCAACGCGGGCCGGACCTTGGACGCCGACGGTCAGCACGCGCTCAATGTCGGCCGTCCGGCTGGGGCCGGTGACCAGCGTCGCGTAGCTGGCGCGGGGGCCGGCGGCGATGCCGACCAGGGCTGCCATCGCCTCGTCCAGGGAGGGTACTAGGCCCTCGGTCGGGCAGATGATCGCCTGCCCAGCGGCCAGCATCCCGATCGCCCGGTCTTCTAGTGTCGGTTCGGCGAGCAGGACCGAGCCGGTCTCGGCCACCGCCGCCCGCGCGAGACTGATCCCGAGCGGGGCGTCGCGGGTCGTTTCGGGGGAACCGGCCGCGTCCGCCGCGATCCCGAGCGCCGCCAGTTCTCGTAGCAGCGCCGGCGCCGAAGCGGCAACCTCGGCGGCGGCAATCCCCCGCGTTGCCCCCCACCCGGCCGCCACCTCGGCCAGCCAACGGGCGCCCGCCGCGGCATCGGCGGCCCGGCCGACGGCGACGCCGAGCGCCTCGGCCCGCTCGGTGAACCGGGCGAGGCCGCGTTCGCGGTCGTCGGGTGCCGTGCCGGGTTCGGCAGCTGGCCCGTGCGCGTTCACCACAGCCCGGGCCGCTAGAGCATCGCGCCGAGGATCCACGGGTTGAACTCTTCCTCGCCGACCCCGGCCCGCTCGCTCTTGCTCTGCTCGCCCGATGCGACCGCCAAGATCCGATCAAAGATCTCTTGACCGACCTGGTCGAGTTCGACGCCGTCCAGAACCCGGCCGGTGTTGATGTCCATGTCCGGTTCCTGGTTGGCGTAGAGGGTCGAGTTCGTCGCCAGCTTGATGCTCGGCGCCGGTTTGAAGCCGAAGGCCGAGCCGCGCCCGGTCGAGAAGACGACGACGTTGCAGCCGCCCGCCACCTGCCCGGTGACCGAGACGGGGTCGTAGCCGGGGGTGTCCATGTGGACGAAGCCGCGCTCAGTCACCCGCTCGCCGTAGCCGACGACCTGATTGAGCGGGGTACTGCCGGCCTTGGCGATGGCGCCCAGCGACTTCTCGTAGATCGTCGTCAGGCCGCCGAGCTTGTTCCCCGGCGCCGGGTTGTTGTCGATGCTGGCGCCGAAGAGCGCCGTGTACTTCTCCCACCAGTGGATCATCTCGACCAGCCGCTCGCCGACCTCCCGGCTCTTCGCCCGCCGCGTCAGCAGGTGCTCGCCGCCGTAGACCTCGGTCGTCTCGCCGAGGACAACCGTGCCCCCCTGGCGGACGATCTCGTCGGCGGCGCGGCCGAGCGCGGGGTTGGCGGTCACTCCCGACCAGCCGTCGGAGCCGCCGCACTGGAGGGCGACCACCAGCTCCGAGGCGGGGACCGGCTCCCGCCGCGCCTGGTTCGCCTTCGGCAACAGTTTTTCGACGGCGGAGATGCCGGCCTCGACCGTCTTCTGGAAGCCTCCGTCCTGCTGGATCGTCAGCACCAGCGGCTCGTGGCCGTTGTCGCCGCTGAGCCCGGTCGCCTCGATCATGTCGGTCGGCTGGTTCACCTCGCAGCCGAGGGAGAGGATGACGTAGGCCGCCACGTTCGGGTGGTCGACGATGCCGGCCATCGTCCGCTGGAGGACGCCGAGGTCGGACGAGCCGTAGTGGGCGCCGCAGCCCCCCTTGGTCGGGAACCCGATCACCCCGTCGACGTTCGGGTAGGCCGCCGTGGTCGCCGGGTCGCGGAAGTGATCGACCACCCGCCGCGTCGCCGAGGACGAGCAGTTGACGGAGGCCAGGACCGCGACGTAGTTGCGGGTGCCGACCCGACCGTCTCGGCGGCGGAAGCCCATGAACGTCCGCCGCTCCGCCTCGGGCAGGATCTCGACCGGTTGGTACTCTGAGCCGAACGCGTAGTCGAGCTCGAGCCCTTCCCCGACCGAGAGGTTGTGGGAGTGGACGTGGGCGCCCGGCGCGATCGCCGCCGTCGCGAAGCCGATGATCTGCCCGTAGCGGCGGACCTCGCCCCCTTCGGGAATCGCCTTCAGCGCCACCTTGTGCCCCGGCGGAATCATCGCCCCGACCCGAACCTCCCCCTCGGCCGTGCGCAGGACCGTCTTCGGCACCAACGGAACCTTGGCGATCGCCACCCCGTCGTCCGGATGGAGCAGCACCGCCACCTCGGCCAAGTCGACCGGCTCGCGGCCGGCCTTGCCGAGCATCATCACCCCGCCGGGTACCTGGGTCGTCGCCATCGTCGTTCCTCTCTCGGTCCAGGGCCTGGCGCCTGTCGCCGCCGGGCCGGCGCGCGCGCGGCACCCGGCCGGACCATCGCGTATCGCTCCATGCTACCCGAAAAAAGCGCGCGCGACGGCTCAGACCTTGGCCGGAAACGGGTTCGCTGCCTACTCGACCTCCTCCTCCGTCCCGCCGCGGCGGCTCGGTGGCGCCGGCGGGCGGGTGGCGAGCACGCCGGCGTCGAGGGCGACCCGCTGCTTGACGACAATGGTGAGGACGGAGACGAGCTGGATCAGCTTGTTCAGGAGCAGGCTCGCCAGCACGAGCAGGATGAAGTAGGGGATCCAGAGAACGAAGTTGAGGAGCACGAGTTCCGAGCTGCCCATGGCGGCCTTGTCCCTCCGTCTGCTCCCAAGCGTTACCTCGAGAGCAGGGTTGCTCGCTGGCTTCCTCTCGCGGGGTGCATCATCGGCAATATCGGTCAACTCTCCTCACTCCGCCAGGATCGAGACGGTGCGGAGGACCCGCGCCGCCAGCTCAGTATCGCCGGTGAGACTCGCCGGTCGTTTCGCGTCGGCGGCGGTGAGCGTCTTGGTGAAGAGCCGCCAGGCGACGTCTTGATCAAGCAGGACGCCGGCGACCGGATCAAGCCCGGACCCATCGCTCGGCCACCACCCATGATGGCGATGGACGAACCTCCAGGTTCCCCCCGCCTCCCCGGCGATGGTCAGCCGGAGCGCCGCGCCGTCGTCGGCTGGGGCACCCGCCAGCGCCCCGGGCACCCCGAGGACGAACGTTTCGAGCGCCGGGGCGAACCGCCGGCGTTCGCGGATTCCCGGTCGCCCGACGGCGTCCCGGATCTGCTGCTGGTGCGACCAGCGTTCGGTGTACTCCCGCGCCAGGTCGAGCCAGACGGGGGCCGGCTCCGGTCCGATTCAGACGACCGGACCGCCGCTGGCGGAGAGGTCGAGGGCGCGGAAGTACGCCTCGGTGGTGGAGCCGGTGAAGCGGAGAAGGTGGCGAGGTCGAGCCCCGGTCCGCCGAACGAGGGGTTGGCGAAGCCGTCCCGGCCACCGGAGAGGCGGCCGACGTCGTCGCCGAGGAGGTGGAGCGCGACGTCCTTGACCGACCAGCCGGCGCAGACCGTCGGCGCCGGCCACTTGTTGCCGGAGAGGACCTCGATCAGTTCGAGGAGCGCCGCCCGCTCGCCGGGGAAGTGATCGAGCACGTCGATCGGAGCACGCCTCGGCCGGTCGACCTCGACCATCGCCTCATCCTGACCTTCATGCCCGGCGGGGTCGCTTCCTACGCTCAAGGCAACCGCGGCACCGCTGGTTCCGAGGCGACGCGAGAAGTCGCCTCCACCCGGCGAAGACGGGCCCGACCAAAGCGGGCTCGAACGTGTCGGCGCCGGGATCGGTGGTCCGAAAGAACGAACGGTCCGGGACCGGGCCGGTGGCTCGACTGGTCGCCTAAGTAGGTCGTCATGAATTGCTGGAGGGGTAGGCTGTGGGGTCTCGCGAAGGAGGCCCCGCCGATGCCCGTGACGCTGTCGGAGACGCAACGGAGCGACCTGGAGGCCGCTGCGGCGGCTGAAAAGGGGGTGCGGCGC
>JBBSNJ010000393.1:0-4194 GCA_038232775.1 Thermomicrobiales bacterium | reverse complement strand
TCAGGAACACGACGACCGGGCCGTCCTCGGGATAGACGTCGAACTCCTGGTCGCCGTAGACGACGACCTCGGCATCGGCCCGCGGCGTCCCGACCGGCGCTGGGTTGAGCCCCTCCGCCGACCCGTCTCCCGGTAGGATGGCGAGCGCCGGCAGCAGCGCGAGCAACAGATGTCCCATCTCCCCTCCTTAGTCCGCGAAGGCTTCGCGCCGCTCGGGTCCGGTGCTCGCGATGCGCAGCCCCGCGTCGTCGTGTCCGTAGAGCGAGGCCAGCACATCCACGTCGTGCGGTCCCGGCCCCAGCCGACCATTCCCGTTGGGGTCCATGCACGTCGCGTCCCCGGACGGGTCGTCGTGGTGCCGCGGGCCGAGGACGTGGCCCAACTCGTGGCAGGCCAGCGCTTGACGGCGCTCCGGGCTCGCCCCAGACAAGGCCTCATCGTCGAACCGGACCTTGCCGCGCCGGATGTGGCGGTCTCCGTCGTAGGCGATCCAGCCGTACCCGGACCACCACTCGTTATAGGTGTCGTTGCAGACGACGACGGCCCCCTCGACCAAGGGACAGGCGCGGTTGCGCCCCCGGTCCTCGAGGGTGATGGTCAGGTCCGGGTTGGCCGCTCGCCACCCGTTGACGGCCCGCCTGAGGGGGTCGTCGTGGCGACGCCCGGTGTAGTCGATGACCCGCACCTCGCCGCCCGCCCAGTGGTTGCCGCTGGTGTGGGCGCCCGCGCCGCTGACCATCGACGCCAGGAGCGCCACGGCCACGATCCAGCATCGGCTGGCCGTCATCACGCGACCTCCCCGTCGATCTCCGGCAGGATCGCGTTCCGCAAATCCTCTCGGATCAGCAGCCGGACGTACGCCGCCAGGTCGAGCCGCCGGCCGACGACCTGCCCGTTCGCCAATTCCACCCGCTGCACCAGCGCCGCCCGCTCGCGCGGTTCTAGCTCAACCACGATCGCGCCCTTGCCCCGGCCGGCCATCAGCCATCCCCCTTCGGTTGTCTCGGTATCGCCGCCGACGTCGGCGCGGACCAGGCGGTGGCGGGCGCCGATGCGGCCGGGGACGACGATGGGGCCGAAGTCGTCGCCGGCCCCGGTCGGGATGCGGCCGGCACGATGCAACGGTCCCCCGGTGTCGTCGGACAGTCCGGGAGCGGGGTCGCGGTCGGCGCCGGCGCCGGCGGCATCCGGCACGCCGTCCCCGCCGCCAGTCCCGGCCCGCACATCGGGGCCAAGTCGGCGGTCGGCGCCGCCGGCGGCACGGGCGTCCGGGTCGGCTCCGGGGTCGAGCTCGGCGCCGCCATCGTCTCTAGCGCCGCCGCCGCCCGGCCCACCTCCGGCGGGATCGTTGGCGCGGACGGGGCGACGGTCGTCGCGGAGACCGACACCCCCGCCCAGGAGGTCGGCGGAGAGAGCGCCCAGCGGAGCATTCCGGCCCCGACCGTCGCGCCCGCCGCCGCCAGGAAGACCGCCGCCAAGAGCACCAGCCACCGCCTCACCTCCGCTTCTGGACACAAAGGGGGCCGAGCCGGGGATGGATCGGCTCGGCCAGAGGAGGGGTGGCGGGCGCCGGGGAGGGAGCCGGCAGCACTCGCCGGGAGGCCGTGGGGGTGCGCTGGGTTCGGCTGCTTGATCCCATCGCGCGACCTCCGCCCTCATTCTAGCAGACGGATGCACCGAACGGTGCATCCGGTGCTATGATGGCGGGCAACGCAAAGGGGCCGGCGGCGCGGCAAACGCCCCGACCCGTGGCAAGGAGTGATAGGAGCACCCGATGCACCCCCAGGATACCGCCTTCGACAGCATCCCCGTCGCCGCCGTCGTCGTCCCCGATGGGCGACGACCTCTGCGCGGCGTGGCAGACCTCGCGGCATCCATGGCCGAAGTCGGGATGATCCACCCGATCACCGTCCGGCCCGACATGGTCTTGATCGCCGGCTACTACCGCCTAGAAGCGGCGAAGTCGCTCGGCTGGGAATCCATCGCCGCGTCTATCGTCACCGTCGACGACCTCCGCGCCCGCTTAATCGAGATCGACGAGAACCTGCAACGCCACGAGGGGACCCACCTCGAACGCGGCGAACTGCTGGCCGACCGCAAGCGCGTCTACGAAGCGCTCCACCCCGAGGCGCGGCGTGGGACCGCCGGCGCCATCGCGAGCAATACCGCGCAGGACAAGGGGGACGCAACGGCAAATTTTGCCGTTGCGTCCCCCTTGTCATTCGTCCGCAACACCGCGACCCAAACCGGGCGTTCCGAGAGGGCCGTCCGGCAGGACGTCCAGATCGCGGACGCCATCGTGCCCGCCGTCAAGGACGCGATCCTGGACGCGCCCATCGCCGAGAACAAGGTGGAGTTGATCGAGCTCGCCCGCCTCTCCCCCGAGTCGCAAGCCCAAGTCGCCCCCGTCTTGGCGCGGGGCGAGGCAAAGACGGTGGTCGCCGCCCAGTCGGCGGTCTTGCGCGAGCAGAGGAGGCATGAATCAGAGACCGCCGGGCGGTATCTCCGGAACGCGGGTGCTCCGTCCGAGGACGAAATCCGGGACCGGCTGCTCACCAAATACGCCCGCCTCGCGTCCTCGCACCGGTCCGGGCTCTTGGCCCTCGACCCCGAACTCGTGGCCGACGTGCTCCCCGCCCGCGAGCACATCCGCCTACGGCAGCTCGCCGCCGACAGTGCCGCCTGGTTCGGCCAGGCGCTCGCCTCGCTCGACCGTCCGCTGCGCATCGTCGGAGGAACCGAATCGTGAGCAGGAAAACGAACCTCGACGCCGACCAATTGGAGCAACTCAACGCGTGGTTCGTGGCCAAGCTCGCCGGCGGCGTCCCCGCCTCGCGGTCCGATCTCGGCCGAGCCGTCTGGGGGGATGTCGTCGCCGCCGCCGAGGATGGCGACAACGAGGCGTTCCGGTTGCTCGTCACCCTCTCTCTCGACGGCCACGAGGAGCGCGCCTACACCTTCTTGAAATCCGACACCGGAACCATCGTCGTTCAGATGGACGACGGTGCAGCGATGGCCGTCCGGAGCCCGACGCGCGTCGGGGTCCGGGGGAGCCGAGCGGACGGCAGTCCTTCCCACCAACTTCGGCTCTGGTGGGAGGTTTCTTGGCAGGAGTACGCTGCGTGGCGGGACGCGATGTTCGCCCTCGAGCGGAAGATCGCCATGAAGCGCTACGCCTTCGACCGGATCGACGCCCTGCGCGAGGCTTACCCCGAGACGCAGACCCCCGGTGAAGCCTGCGAGATGGCGGGCATCGACCCCCGGTCGCTCGGCATGGATGAGGTCGCGTAGTTCCGTTCGGCACATCCTGGATTCGGCCCGCCCCCTCGCCAATCCCCCCTCAGTCCCGAGGCGGTCGGTGCCCGCCGACTGCCGGCCCGATCCCGGTGGGCGGCGCCCGCCCGGACACGGCCTTGCTAATCCCGCCGCAGGCCGTTGATGTGGCCGACGAACTCCCCATCCCATGCGCTACCCATCGTTCGTCTCCTCTCCCGGTCCGGCTCCGCTCGATCCGGGCATCACCTCTCCCCCCTCGGCGATGTGCCGTCGCCACGTCTCGGCCACCCACCGGGCATCGGCGAGCGCATGGTGCGGGGCGTCGTCGGGCTGTTTGACCCCGGCGAGTCCGCGCTCGTCGAGGGCCTGCCGCAGGTCGCGGCAGGAGTAAGGCCACCCCGCCGGCAGCATCGACATGTCGCCGAATATCTGGCAGAGGACCACCCAGTCGAAGCCGCAGAAGTACCCCCAGAACTCTGGAGCGCCGGGCCTGGCGGCAACGAACGCGACGAGGTCGCGGGCGATCGCGTCGCGCGGCCGAACCCACCGCCGCGCGTTCAGGTGGGGCACGACGTTGGTTCGGACCCAATCACTCGTCGCCGAGAGGTCGCAATCGGAGTTCTCGGCGTAGTAACTTCGACCGTCCTCGGCGACGATGCCGATGCTGATGAGGTCGATGGGATAGCCAGCTCCGCGCTCGCCGAACTCGGAATCGATGAAGTACCGCATCACCTCTCCCTCACCGCCCCCGCTCGTCGGCGCGGTCCCGCGCGTCCATCCGTTCCTCGCGTTGCTGAGAAGCCGTTTCCCGGGCTGCGCTGCGTTCCTCGCGCAGGACGCTCCCTTTGTCCCGCTCGTCAGCACGTAGGTCCCGCTCGTCAGCACGCCCTTCCCGGTCTTCCAGGCGGCCGAGCATCT
>JBBSNJ010000392.1:0-4208 GCA_038232775.1 Thermomicrobiales bacterium | reverse complement strand
CCCACCCCCGCCGCCCCCCCCGCGCTCTACGCCGAGCGCGGCTACCCCCGCGCCACCCACCCCGACGTGCCGCGGCGGGCCGGCGTCGCCGACGGCACGATCTACAACCACTTCGCCGACAAGCAAGACCTCCTGCTCGGCCTCCTCGACCGGCTGAACGAGTCGGACGATCGCGCCCCCGACCTCGCCGCCGCCGCCGGCGCTCCGTTTCCCGAGTTCCTCGCCGCCTACCTCCGCCACCGCTTCCGGGTGCTCGGCGCCCCGTCCCAGGCCGCTCTCCGCGCCGTCCTCTCCGAGGTGCTGGTCGCCCCCGCCCTCCGCCAGACCTACCACGACCGCGTCCTCGGCCCGACCTTCGCCCTGGCCGAGGAAGCCCTCGGCCGCCTCGCCGCCCAAGGGACGATCCGACCAACTGACCCCGCCCTGCTCTCCCGGATGCTCGCCGCCGCCGCCTTCGGCCTGCTGATGCTCCGCTTGCTCGGCGACCCGGAGACCACCGACCAGTGGGACGACTATCCAGCCGCCCTCGCCGAACTCCTGACCCACGGCCTGCTGCCCGACCCGCCCGATTCACCCGGTCCACCCGACCCGCCCGCCTCGTTCAACCCGTCTGATCTGGAGGAACGCCGATGACCCCGCTCCCTGACCACGCCATGGGTACCCGCCGCTTCAACGCCGATCCCTACCCGTTCTACGACCGGCTTCAGGTCGAGGCAACGGTTGCCCGCATCCCCATCCGCTTCCTCGGGCAACGCCAAGCGTGGCTCGTCACGCGCTACGACGCCGCCGTGGACGCGCTCAAGGACTCGCGCTTGGCCAAGGACCGGCGGCGGGCGCCGGTGCCGGGTGCCGAGCCGCGGCCGGGTTGGGTGCCGCCCCTCGTCCGCCCCCTCCTCTCCAACATGCTCGACCTGGACGATCCGGACCACGCCCGCCTCCGGCTGCTGGTCCACCAGGCGTTCACCCCCCGCCGGATCGACGCGTTGCACGGCCGGATCGCGGCCCTGACCGACGATCTGCTCGACGCCGCCGCCGGGCGCGGCCGGATCGACGTCGTCGCCGACGTCGCCCTCCCCCTGCCGGCAACGGTGATCGCCGAGCTGCTCGGCGTGCCGGCGGCCGACCAGCGCCGCTTCCACCACTGGTCGAACGCGATGACTTCGGTGACCTCGACCGCCGACGGGCTGCGGGCGCTTCCCGCGATCTGGTCCCTGGCCCGCTACCTGCGGCGCCTGATCGCGACCCGCCGCGCCGACCCGCGCGACGACCTGATCTCGGACCTGATCTCCGCCCACGCCGAGGGGGACCGCCTCTCTGAGGACGAGCTGCTGGCGATGGTCATCCTGCTCTTGACCGCCGGCCACGAGACGACCGTCAACCTGATCGCCGGCGGCACCCTGGCCTTGGCCCAGCACCCGGACCAAGCCGACCGCCTCCGGGCCGATCCGGCGCTGATCGGCCCCGCCGTCGAGGAGCTGCTCCGGTTCACCAGCCCGGTCGCCTTCGCCACCGAGCGCTACGCCACCGAGCCGCTGGAGATCGCCGGCACAGCGGTCACGCCCGGCGACCTGGTCCTGGTCGGCCTCGCCGCGGCCAACCGCGACGAGCGGCACTTCGCCGACCCCGACCGCCTCGACCTTGGACGGACCCCGAACCGGCACCTCGCCTTCGGCCAGGGGGGGCACTACTGCCTCGGCGCCCCCCTGGCCCGGCTCGAAGCACGAATCGCCTTCCCCGCCCTCCTCACCCGCCGGCCAGAGCTCCGGCTCGCGGTCCCCCCCGAACGGCTGCGCTGGAAGCGCGGCCTCTTCCTGCGCGGCCCGGAGTACCTGCCGCTGACCAACTGAGACGAACTTCGGGGGAATCGTGGTAGCCGCGAAGCCGGCCCTTACCCCCCCCTCTCCCGCTGCGGCAGGAGAGGGGGAGACGGATGAGCCGAACGGGGAGACGGTGGTTCACTGCCGAGCCGATCCAGCTCGTAGGGAATCCGGGTGAATCGTCGGTGGTCCCCCGGCGGTCCGCGACCACGCTCCACCTTTGCCCCTATCCCGTGCACCGGGAGAGGAGCAAGGGGTGAGGGCCGGCTGCCGCCGCGGGAACGCGAGGTGTTCTCCCGCATTCTGTATGAGTCACGAACGCCCCTCGGTCCCGCCAGATCCCTGACGGGGGGCGACAGCGGCGGCGGCGCCGATGCCGGGCGTTCGGCGACCGCCGCGTGCTACGCTCTCGGTCGGGGTGGCGAGGCGCCGCCTCGGCGCGCCCCGAGCCGAGCCGTTGGAAGGATCCCGTCCCCGATGACCGCGACCGTCGCCGACCTCGAGCCGGAGGCGGGGCAACCGCTCCGCCTCGTCACCTTCGACCTCTACGACACCCTGATCGAGCTCCGGCCGCCCCGCTGGGAGCGGCTGGCGGCGGCCTGCGAGACCGTCGGTTTGGCAGCCGACCCGATCGTTCTCCGCGCCGCCGACCGGGCCGCCGAGCACTACTACACGGTGGAGAACGGCGACCGGCCGATCCGGGAGCGGACGGCGGCGGAGCGGGAGGCGTTCCGGATCGAGCACGCCGCCCGTTGGCTCGCCGCCGCCGGGCTGCCGCACGACCCGGCGACGGCCCGCCGCGTCCGCGCCGCCTACGTCGCCGAGTTCGAGGTCGCCCAGGCGGCGCCCGACGGGCCGGACCACACCCACTATCGGGTGTTCGACGACGTGGCGCCGGCGCTCGACCGGCTGCGGGCGGCGGGCATCCTGACGGCGGTCGTCTCCAACGCCGACGCCGACGTGACCGTGGCCTGCACCCACTTCGACTTCGCCCACCGGATGGACCTGATCGTCACCTCGGCCCTGGTCGGCTGGGAGAAGCCCGACCCGCGCACCTTCCGCGCCGCGCTCGACCCGCTCGGCGTCGCGCCGGCCCAGGCGCTCCACGTCGGCGACCAGCCGAAGTCGGACGTCGCCGGCGCCCTCGGCGTCGGGATGCACGCCGTCCTGCTCGACCGCTACGGGCGCCACCCGGACGGCTCGGTGCCGCGGGTGGCGGGGCTGGTCGAGCTGGCGGAGGGGGTGCTCGGCTAGGCCGCCGCGCCCGCCGGCGCTGGGGGAAGGGCCCGCCGATGGTCGAGTTGCGGACGGCGCGGTTGCTGCTGCGGGAGTTCGTCGAGGAGGATTGGCCGGCGCTGCACGACGTCGAGTCGCGGCCGGATGTCGCCCGCTACCAGTCGTTCGCGCCGCGCACCGCCGAGGAGAGCCACGCCTACGTCCGGGGCGCGATCGCCGACGCGGCCGAGGAGCCGCGCCGCACCTACGACCTGGCGGTGCTGCTCGCCACCGAGGGGCGGCTGATCGGCCGCTGCGGTCTGGGCCGAACCGAGGCCGCGCCGCGGGAGGCGGTGCTCTGGTACACCCTCCACCCGGCGGCCTGGGGGCGGGGGTACGGGACGGAAGCGGCGCGGGCGGTGATCGGCTTCGGCTTCCGGCAGCTCGAACTCCACCGCATCTGGGCCGACTGCGACCCCGAAAACACCGCCTCGTACCGGGTGCTGGAGAAGCTCGGGATGCGGCGCGAAGGGCATCTCCGCGAGAACGCCTGGGTCGACGGCGCCTGGGCCGACTCCCTGATCTACGCCGTGCTGGAGCGGGAGTGGCCGGCCGGCTGATCGGGCGGCGGCGGCGCAGCCTGGCGCGGCCGCTACTCGCCGGTCGCGCCGTCGATCGCCTCCCGCAGGAGGTCGGCGTGGCCGCAGTGGCGGGCGGTCTCCTCGATCATGTGGACCAGGATCCAGCGCAGCGAATTGTCCCATCCCGGCTTCCGGGCGATCTCGGCGAGCGACCCGGCCTCGGCCACGATCCGGCGGGAGACGGCCACCTCCGCCTCGTAGAAGGCGACGACGTCGGCCGCGGTCTCCTCCGGCTCGATCCGCCAGTCGGCGTCGGGGTCGGCCTCCGTGTAGGGGAAGTCGACCTCGTGCCCGGCGAAGACGCGCTGGAACCAGGAGCGCTCGACGTAGGCGAGGTGCTTGACCATCCCGAGCAGGGACATCGACGACGGGAGGGGGCGGCGGCAGAGGGCCTCCTCGTCCAGTCCGGAGAGTTTCCAGAGGATCGTCTGGCGCAGGTAGTCGAGGAATCCGGTGAGGGTCTCCCGCTCGCCGGCGGCGTGGGGCGGCTCGGGCCGCGACTCGGGGTCGATCGGGTCGGTCATGGGGGGCTCCT
>JBBSNJ010000391.1:0-4209 GCA_038232775.1 Thermomicrobiales bacterium | reverse complement strand
GGGTGCGTCAGCTCGGCGGAGCGCCCCGCGCCGAGGTGGTCGAACCAAAGACGACTCGATTCCTGGCGGCACCGGCGCGGATCGCCGCCGATCTGCCGCAGGACGCCGTCGGAGCCGTCGTCCTGCCGATCCCGGTCGCCGATCGCTTCTACGCCGTGGTGGTGCAGACCGGGATGAGCGCCCGGCGGGTCTTGGCCCTGCCGACGCCGTTCCCAACTTCGTCGAAAGTTGTCACCACCCACGGGAAACGTGTTGACGGGAGCTCTGACTCGGCGGGGCGGGCGTCGTCGCCAACCACCTTGTCCCGCGGACGGGACATCGGGCGGGTGGACGAGCCGGCGGAGATGGGGGGAGCACACGGGAACGGGGGGGCAGCCGTACGGGTTCCGGAGGATCGGGATACTGCCGTGCCGGTCTTAGGTAAGGAGTGACGGTCGATCATGCGCTGGTTCCTCGCCTGGCTCATCACTGCGCTGTTGACCGCCCTCGCCCACGGACTCTACTGGCTGGCTGGCGCCGACATCCCGGTCGTGTCGTCGCTCCTTCGGCGCCTCCAACCGCCGCTGGTCGACGTCGCTGGCGGTCTGGGGGGACCTTGGCTGATCTTCTGGTCGCAGGTCGCGTGTTGGGCGGTGACCCGCCTCGTGCTGATCCGCCTGTTCGCGTACATCAATTCCGAAACGGAGGGGTCGCCACGGGGTCCGGAATTGGGGGCGTCGGCCGGTCGATCTCGTGCCAATCGACGACGGATCGCGCTCGGGGCACTTGCCGTCCGGTTGTTCCATAATCCGACCGGGCGATGGTTGGCCTTGTATGCGGTCCTGCTGAACTTGGCCGTGTGGGCGGCGGCACCGCTCGTCCTGCGCCCCTCGATGGAAGCGTCACTGGTGCACCCTGCATACTGGGGATTGAGCGCCCTCTATGCGATGACGGTCGCCGCCGCCGCTGCCACTCCGGACAAGCTGATACCGCTGCGCCCACAAGCTACCGACCCGAACCCCGATCCCGTTCTCGACCTCCCTGGAAACGCGGATGCAACGGCCGGTCCCGCCCTTGGTGCTCCATAGCGGCACCTATCTAGGGATACGAGATGCGGTTGCACCGTTCCGCTTCCGCCTGGGGGACGATCTCCCTTCTCCCGCGCACGGGAATGTGGACCGGGGGCGAGGATTTTCCTCTGGGAAATGGAAGTCATCATCCGGATTCCGTTTGAGCTACCCCGTTCGGGCGACGACCTTGGTTCCGTCGCCGAGGGCGGGTAGGGGGGAGCCCTCCTCGGGCGCGGCGGCGGGGAGCGCCGCGGGGACGGGGACGGCCGGTAGGGCGACGGCGAAGGTGCTGCCCGCCCCCGGTTGGCTGCTGACCGTGATTCGGCCGCCGTGGGCGCGGACGATGGCGTGGGCGATCGCCAGGCCGAGGCCGGTGCCGCCGGTCGCCCGGCCGCGGGCGCCGTCGGCCCGGTAGAAGCGGTCGAAGAGGTGCGGCAGGTGCTCGGGGGCGATCCCCTCCCCTTCGTCGCGGACGACGAGTCGGGCCAGGCCGGCGGCGTCCGGCGGCACGACCTCGACCGCGACCGCCTTGCCGGCCGCCGTGTGGCGGAGGGCGTTGTCGAGCAGGATCAGGAGGAGCTGCCGCAGGCGGTCGTCGTCGCCGGCGACGGCGACCGGGGCCGGGGCGACGACCGCCAGCTCCTGACCGGCGGCGAGCGGGCGGGCGGTGCGGACGGCGTCGCGGGCGAGGTCGTCGAGGCGGAGCGGACGGGCGCGGGAGGCGGCCCCTTCGGACGGGGCGTCGGTGCGGACGAGGAAGAGGAGGTCGTCGACCAGGCGGCCCATGCGGGCGCTCTCGCGCTGGACGTCGGCGATCCCGGCCTCCAGGTCGCCCTTGGCCCTCGGGTCGGCCTCGAGCGCGGCCAGTTGGCGGCCGAGGACCTCGACGTTGCCGCGGATCGCCGTCAAGGGGGTGCGCAGCTCGTGCGAGGCGTCGGCGACGAAGCGCTGCTGGGCGCGGAACGAGCCCTCTAGCCGGTCGAGCATCGCGTTGAACGTCGAGGAGAGGCGGGCGATCTCGTCGCCGGTGGTGGAGACCGGCAGGCGGGTCGTCAGCGAAGCGGCGGTGCCGTCGCCCCGGGCGATCTGGGCGGCGGCGGCCGTGACGCGATCGACAGGCTTGAGCGCCCGCCCTGCCAGGAGCCAACCGCCGCAGATGGCGAAGGCGAGACCGCCGACGGAGGTGCCGAGGAGGATGCGGCGGAGGGCGTCGATGGTACTTTGGCCGTAGAGTTCGGCGATCGGTTCGCCGACCAAGACACCGCCGACGATGAACTCCTGCCCGTCGAATTTGAACCGCACGGGGATGCGAGCCACCCGCACGTCGCCCTCCGCGAGCTGCGCGGTGCCAACGCTCAGCTGACCTGGCTGGTCCGCTAACCGGCGTGGCAGGAGCACCGCTCGCTGCGGCGCGAACTCGGAGACGATCAACACCTTATCGGTGGCGTCGACGATTTGGAGACGCATGTCCGGGCCGGCGAAGCGGCGCAGACTCTTGTCCATCGTCTCCCTGAAGGCTTCGGTCGATCTCAGGCTGTAGGGGACGTCGCGGCGCCAATCCAACGCCGCGATGAGAACCGATTGGTTGACCTCGACCGCTGCCCGAACATCTTGGGCCGTTTTCTCGAGTTGCGCTTCCCCTTCGGCTTTGAGGCGCTCCTCGGTCAACTGCAAGACGAGGACGCCGAGCACCGTCAGCACCAGGGCCAGCAGCAGCGCGTACCAGGCCGTCAGGCGGAATCGGATCGAGCCGGGGAGGCGGAGGCGTGGTCCCTTCATCGGCTCAGCCCGCCGGGCGGAGGACGTAGCCGACGCCGCGGACGGTCTGGATCAGGCGGGGTTCGCCGCTCGCTTCGAGGGCACGGCGGAGATTGGCGACGAAGACCTCCAGCACGTTCGAGTCGCCGTAGAAGTCCTCGCCCCAGATCCGGTCCATGACGAGCTGGCGCGGCAGCACCTGGTTCGGGTTGCGGAGGAAGAGGGTCAGCAGGTCGAACTCGCGGGTGGTCAGTTGGACCGGGCGGTCGCCGCGGCTGACGGTCCGGCTGCCGGGGTCGAGCGCGAGGTCGGCGAAACGGAGGGTCTCGAACGGGGCGACGGCGGCGGTGGCGCTGCGGCTGCGGCGGAGGAGGGCGCGGACGCGGGCCAGCAGCTCGTCGAAGGCGAAGGGCTTGACCAGGTAGTCGTCGGCGCCGGCCTCCAGGCCGCCGACCCGATCGGGGACGGCGTCGCGGGCGGTCAGCATCAGGATCGGGACCGGGGGACGGCCCTCGCCCGCCTCGGCGGCGCGGACGCGGCGGGTGACCTCGATCCCGTCGATGCCGGGGAGCATGATGTCGAGCACGATCAGGTCGGGGGGGGCGTCGCGGACGGCGGCGAGCGCAGCCCGGCCGTCGACGGCGACGTCGACCGCGAACCCCTCGAACAGGAGGCCGCGGCGGACGAAGCCGGCGATCCCCGGCTCGTCCTCGACCACGAGCAGGCGGGCGGTGTCGCGGGCGGCGCCGCCCGCCCGGCCGGGTCGGTCGCTCCGGCTGGGCTGGGCTGGGGCGCCGCTGGTCATCGTCGCCTCCTCCTCGGCAGCGGTCTGGCGCCATGGTAGCGCACGCGGCCGCATCCTTGACCGGTTCCCCGGACGCGGCGGACGGGCCCCCGGAGAGGGGCGCCCGTCGACCAGGAACAAAGGGGGGTGGGGGCGGGGGGGCGGGGGAGGGCAGCCGGGGCCCGGGGGCGCGCGGCGCTGGTCAGTCGGTCGTGGCCGGGCGCTCGCCGAGCGTGACGGCGATCGCCTGCTCGGTGCCGTCGCGGACGACGGTCAGCGTGACCGTCTCACCCGGCTCGCGCTCGGTCAGGAGGTCGAGCAGACCGGCGCGGTTGGAGAGGGGTTCGCCGTCGAGGGCGACGATCAGGTCGTCCGGGGCGAGGCCGGCGGCGTCGGCGGGGGCGCCGGGGACGACCTCGGCGACGCGTTGGCCACCCTCGGCCGGCGCCCCGCTGATGCCCAACCAGGGGCGGCGGACGCGGCCGGTGGCGATCAGCTCGTCGACGACCGCGCTGGCGGCGTTGCTCTGGATGGCGAGGGCGATCTGGGCCGGGGCGGACCCGGTCCGGATGTCGCTGACGCCGGCGACGTTGATGCCGATCACCTCGCCCGAGAGGT
>JBBSNJ010000390.1:0-4211 GCA_038232775.1 Thermomicrobiales bacterium | reverse complement strand
CTGCTTGCCGCGCCCGTCGAGCGAAGCTCGACCGTCTCGTTCAGGGACACCGTTGTGGCCCTGCGGGCCACGGGCGCAGCAAGCAGCGCCCCTACGACGGCCGGCGGCCGTGAGCCCTCGACCGAGGACCGATAGCCGTCAGCCGATAGCCGTCAGCCGATAGCCGTCAGCCGATAGCCGATAGCCAGCGGCCCGTCCTAGGCGCCGGCGCCGGCGGGGACGGGGACGGCCTCGAACTCGGGGGCGAGGGCGAAGCCGGCGGCGTCGGCGGCGACGCGGTCGCGGTCGAAGTCGTTGGCGCCGGCGACGAAGTCGTTGGCGATGATCGCGTCGGCGGCGACCGGCTCGGAGAGCTGGCCGATCTCCTGGATCGTGTCGAGGAAGAGCGTCCAGGCGTCGAGGTCGTGCCAGCCCCAGCCTTCGCGGGCGGACCAGTCGCCGCGGTAGACGGTGGCGAGCTGCCACATCGACTCGACGGCGACGGCCTTGTCGTCGAAGGTGTCGTTGAGGGCGGGGGCGATCTCGGGCACCTCCATCGTGATCTGGGTGGCGGCGCGGGGGTTCTGCTGGCCGAACTCGAGACCCATCGCCCAGCCGCGGAGGTAGCGAGTGTAGAGGTCGGCGAGGGCGGCGTCCTCGAAGTCGGCGCGGCGGATCTGGAAGGAGTTGGCGGGGAACCGGGACCAGTCCTTGCCGAGGATGTAGTCGAAGTCGAGGCCGCCGGCTTTCCACTGGGCGCGCAGCCCTTCCCAGCTGAGGGCGGCGTCGGCCTGGCCCTCGGCCAGCGTTTGGCCCCAGCCGGTGCTGGCGGCGTTGTATT
This sequence comes from Thermomicrobiales bacterium, assembly GCA_038232775.1. GTDB lineage: Bacteria > Chloroflexota > Chloroflexia > Thermomicrobiales > UBA6265 > JBBSNJ01. Next base: position 3,391 of record JBBSNJ010000390.1, on the reverse strand, counting down.
GGACGAGGCCGGGGTCGCCGCCGGCCTGGGCGACCATCGGGTCGACGATCGAGGACCAGCCGATGTCGCCGAGGACGACCCGCTTGCCTTCGAGCTCGGCGACGTCGGTGATCGGGGAGCCCTTGGGGAGGGCGATGTCGAAGACGTCGTAGGCGCCCATCTGCCAGACGGAGACGAGGTCGATGCCGGCCTCGACGCCGAGCGAGAAGACGCCGGGGGAGACGTAGGACATGTCGGCCTGGCCGTCGGCGACGGCCTTCGAGGAGGAGGTCGCCTCCATGATCGCGGGCAGGAGCTCGGTCTCGATCCCCTCGAAGTAGCCGAACTTCTGGCCGACCCAGTAGGGGTAGTCGTCGAGGACCTCGAGGGTGCCGCGGGGGGAGACCCAGACGACCGAGCCGCGGCCCTGGCGGGCGGCGGCCTGGAGGCGGCCGGCGGCGGCGGCGAGGGGGGCGGCGAGGCCGAGGGCGGCGGCGCCCTTGGCCAGCCCGCGCCGGGAGAGGCGGGCGCGGGTCAGCGTGGCGAGGCGGGTGTCGGGTGTGGTGCGGTGCATCCGGGGACTCCTTCCGAGAGTGACTGCTTGGGGTCCGCGCCGGACCCCCGTGGTTGGAACGCGATGTCGCCGGAGGCTCTCACCCCCGACCCCGCTCCCCCGCGGGGGAGCGGGGAGGACTGTCGAAGGGCGGGGGCGGGCGGGTCGTGCCGGGGCGGCGTCAGGCCTGCCAACTGGCCCAGCGTTTGCCGACCCAGAAGAAGAAGACGTAGATGAGGATGCCCATGGTCGCGAGGAGCACGATCACGGCCCAGAAGTTGGCCATCTGGATCCGGGAGGAGTAGAACATCAGGCGGTTGCCGAGGCCCTCGCCGCTGCCGACGATCTCGGCCCCGACGGCGGTCAGCAGGCCGAAGATGGCGCCGACCATGAGGCCGACGATGATCATCGGCAGGGCGAGGGGGAAGCGGACCTTGGCGAAGATCTGGGGGGTGGTGGCGCCGTAGGAGCGGGCGAGGGCGATCTTGGCGAGGTCGGTCCGGCGGAAGCCGGTGGAGGCGTTGATCATGACCATCGGGCCGACGGCGAGGGAGACGGCGATGATGCGGGGGGCGGGGCCGAAGCCCATCTTCTGGACGAGGAGGGGGACGAGGGCGATCATCGGGGTGGTGACGAGGAGGAGGATGTAGGGGGTGATGATCTTCTCGGCGAAGGGGAACTGGGTGATTAGGGCGGCGAGGGCGATCCCGACCAGGGCGCCGATCGCGTAGCCGACGACGAGCACCCGGAGGGTGGCGAGGAGGTGGGGGCGGAAGAGGTCGAAGTTCTGCCAGAGGGCGGCGCCGACGTCGCTCGGGCGGGGGAGGGTGTAGGCGGGGACGTCCTGGACGCGGAGGAAGATCTCGGCGCCGCCGACGACGAGGAGGGCGACGGCGACGATGGCGAGCACTTCGGACCAGGAGCGGGCGAAGCCGGTGCTCGTCAGGCCCGACCAGTTCGAGAGGCTGACGTCGCCGTCGTCTTCCCGCTCGCCGCCGCCGAAGGTGGGGATCGTCTCGCGCAGATCGCTGGCCATCGTGTTCTCCGGAGTTGGCAGTAGTCAGTTGCCAGTTGTCAGGGGGACGTGCCCGGTAGGTCTGTCGCACCCCAGCGACTGGCAACTGGCCACTGGCAACTGGCTACTGGCTACTGGCTACTGGCGCGTAGGCGCCGGTCTCGATGGTGCGTTTGATCTCGATCACGCTGCGGATGAAGGCGGGCTCGAAGGTGAGGTCGATGGTGCGGGGGCGGGGGAGGTCGATCGGGAAGACGTGGGCGAGGCGGCCGGGGCGGGGGGTGAGGACGACGACGCGGTCGGCGAGGAAGATTGCCTCGGAGACGTTGTGGGTGACGAAGACGATCGTCTTGCCGGTCTCGAGCCAGAGGCGCTGGATCAGCAGGTTCATCTCGTCGCGGGTGAAGGCGTCGAGGGCGCCGAATGGCTCGTCCATCAGGATCAGGGAGGGGTCGAAGCCGAGGCAGCGGACGATGCTGGCGCGCTGCTGCATGCCGCCGGAGAGCTCGCGCGGCATCTTCTGCTCGAAGCCGGCGAGGCCGACCTCGTGGAGGAGGTCGCGGATGCGGGGCTCGGCGGGTTTCGGGTCGCGCTTCTTGATCTCGAACGGGAAGAGGATGTTCTGCCAGAGGTTGCGCCAGGGGAGGAGGTTGGCGTCCTGGAAGATCATGCCGATCTCGGGGCGCGGCCCGGTGACGGGGGTGCCGTCGAGGAGGACGCGGCCGGCGGAGAGGTCGTGGAGACCGGACATCGCCCAGAGGAGGGTGCTCTTGCCGCAGCCGGAGGGGCCGAGGACGCAGACGAACTCGCCGGTGGCGATCTCGAGCGAGAGGTCCTCCAGGGCGTGGACGGAGCCGGAGCCGGTCTTGTAGTGCTTGGTGGCGTGGTCGACGGCCATCGCGACCGGTCGCGCGGCGGCGCCCGGCGGGGGCGGCTCGGCGGCGACGGGCCGGAGGTGGGGGGCGGCGGCGGGGGGCGCCGCGTGGGGTGGGGACTGGGCCACGGAGTCTCCTCGGCCGAGGACCGTCGGGTGCCGCCGGCGGTGGGTGGGTGGAGTCGGTCGTCGCGAACGTCGCAGGCGGCGGTGGCCTCCAGTCGGGCGACGGTGGTCGGTGCGGACGATTGATCGGGGAGTCTAGAGAGGGGGGCGGCGGCTGTCAACAACGGCGGATCAGGGGACGAAACGCGGGGCGTTGGGGTCGGTTCGCTCGGTGGTGCGGCGCCGTTTCGGGCAGCCGGCGGCGAGCGATCAGCGTTGGACGGGGGGGGCGCTGTTGCCCCCGGCCCCGCCGCTCCGGCGCGGGCGCGGGCGGACGGGGGTGCCCGTTGCTGGGGTGATACGGAATCCGGGTGAACACGTCGCATTCCCGCTGCGGCAGTCGGCCCTCACCCCCGGCCCCCTTCCCCCGGTCCCGTGCGCGGGAGAGGGGAGCGTGGTCGCGGAGCGCCGGGGCACCCCCACGATCGATCCGGATTCCGTATGACGGGCTTCGGTGCCCGAACCGAGGCAAGATCGTGCGGCGCCCTGGGAGGAGGTTCCCGGTGGGGCGTCGAGTTCGAGCCGGGCGGGGAGGGGCGGCCGGGGTGGCGCGCTTGGTCGGGTCGGCGGCGATGGGAGGCACGATGGGCACGCGGGGCCAGCGGACGATCCGGGTCTTCGGGGTGGTGCAGGGGGTGGGGTTCCGGGCGGCGGCGCGGGCGGAGGCGCGCCGGCTTGGGGTGGCCGGCTGGGCGCGGAACGAGCCGGACGGGTCGGTTCGGAGCGCGGCGGAGGGGGAGGTGGCGGCGCTGCTGGGGTTCGGCGAGTGGTGCCGGGTCGGGCCGCCGGGGGCGCGGGTCGAGCG
>JBBSNJ010000389.1:0-4230 GCA_038232775.1 Thermomicrobiales bacterium | reverse complement strand
TGCGTGCCCCGGCCGCCGACGACAGCGCGGGCCAGCGGTCTCCCGCACCGGGGGCAGCTACCCCGCCCTCCAAGACCGTAGACCCGAAGGTTGCGTTGGTTCTCCCCCCGCTCGCCCGCCGCGTCCTGGAACGACGAGAACGTGGTCCCGCGGTGCGTCAGGCCCTCCCGCAACACCGTCCGGATCGCACGGTGCAACCGCCGCACTTCCGCCGACGTCAACTGGTTCGCCGTCCGCTCGGGGTGGAGCCGCGCCCGGAAGAGGGCTTCGTCGACATAAATGTTGCCCAGACCGGAGACGAGCCGCTGGTCGAGCAGTACGCTCTTGAGTTTTCCCGGTCGTCGTTCGAGAGCCGTCGCCAGCCGTGCCGCCGTGAACCCTCGCCCCAGCGGCTCCGGTCCGAGCCGGGCGCCGAGGCGGCGGAGGTCGCCCGGCAGGACGTGGAGCACCCGCCCGAACTTCCGCTGGTCGGCGAACCGCAAGTCGTGCCCGTCGTCGAGTTCGATTGCCAGGTGCTCGAAGCGGAGGGAGGGCGCTGTCTGGGCGACCACCTCCAGCCGCCCGGTCATCCGCAGGTGGACCAGCAGCGACGTGCCGTCGTCCAGATCGATCATCAGGTACTTGGCCCGCCGCCGAACTCCGACCACCACCCGCCCGACCACGCGGCGGGCGACCGCCTCGACTCCCTCCGAACCCATCACCTCGGGGAACTGCGCCGGCCGCAGACCGAGGATCCGCCGGCCCACCACCGGCTCCAGCAACGATCGCCGCACCGTCTCGACTTCGGGCAGTTCTGGCATAATCGTGACCTCGATGCGTCGTCTCCGGCCGATGCTACCACCGTCCAGCGTCTGGCCCCGGCGACGGCGGCGGCGACGCCTCCGACCCAGCGGCGTCCCGTCCAAGTGGCAGACAGGATTCGCGATGCCTTCCGACTCCGCCCCCAAAGACGACTGCATCTTCTGCCGCATCGTCCGCGGCGAGCTCGGCACCGAGTTCCTGGCCGAGACGGAGCGGGCGGTCGCCTTCCGCGATCTGAGCCCGCAGGCCCCGACCCATGTCCTCGTCGTCCCCCGCCGCCACGTCGCCGCCCTCCGCGACCTCGGTCCCGCCGACGCCGACCTCGCCGGGCCTCTCCTCCTCGTCGCGGCCGACGTCGCCCGCCGGGAAGGGCTGGAGACCGGCGGCTACCGGGTCCTCACCAACGACGGCCCGGACGCCGGACAGACCGTCCTCCATCTCCACCTCCACCTCCTCGGCGGCAAGCTCCTCTCCGTCCCGCTCGGCTGAGCCGGCCGCCGCTGCCGCCAAGTTCCCGATCTCGCTCGGCTGGACACACCGCGGCGAACGCCGTCACCATCTGATCCCCCACGGTCCGCGCACTCGCTGAGGAAGCACGTTATGGACGACGCGATCAGGTCCCGCCTCGAAACCGACCTCAAGGAGGCGATGCGCGCCCGCGACGAGACGGCCCGCGATGCGATCCGCTACATCCTCGCCGCCGTCCGCAACGCCGAGATCGAGCACCGCGGCGATCTCCCCGAGCCCGAAGCGGTCGCCACCCTCCGCCGCGTCGGGAAGCAGCTCACCGACGCCGCCGAGCAATACCGCGCCGGCGGTCGCGAGGAGCTCGCCGAGCACGAGGAGCAGCAGCTGGCCATCCTCCGCCGCTATCTCCCGCCCGAGCTCGACGACGACCGGCTCCACGAGCTGGTCGAGACCGTCGCCGCCGAAGTCGGCGCCACCGGCCCCAAGGACATGGGCAAGCTGATGCCGGCCCTGATCGCCCGCGTCGACGGAGCCGCCGACGGCCGCCGCGTCAGCGCCGCCGCCAAGGCGGCGCTCACCAGGAGCACGTAGGGTGGCGATCGCCGCCGACACGGGGGTCGACGAAGGAGCGACCTCCTCCGGTCGCCGACCCCACGCCGAGCGAGACCTGGAGTTCAGCTTCGATCTCGCGCTCGAGGCCGACCCACCGGCCGACCTCGATCTGTCCGCGCTCCCCGCCCTCGCCCGCGGTGCGCTGCTCGCCGAGGGCGCCACCGGCCGCTGGGACGTCACGCTGGTCTTGACCAGCGACGACGCCCTCCAGGCGCTCCACCGCGCTTTCATGGGCGACGACAGCCCGACCGACGTGATGACCTTCCCCTTCGGCGAAGCGCTCCCCGGCTCGGCGGCCAGCGGCGCGCCCGCGGGGGGAGAGATCGTCGTCTCGGTCGACCGGGCCGCCGCCCAAGCCCCGGCCGGCACCACCGCGGCCGAGGAGGTCCGCTTCCTCCTCCTCCACGGCCTGCTCCATCTCCTCGGCCACAACGACGCGACGGATGACGCCCGGGCCGCGATGCTTGAACGGCAGGCCGCGCTCCTCGCTGCCTTCGACAGCGGCCCTCACCCCCCTACCTGCCTCTCCCGGTGCGCGGGAGACGGGGAATGACGACGTCGCCTTCCGCCCGCGTCTCATTGCAGAGGCAGTGAGTGGTGGGGCAGGCATTGATCGCCGTCTCGGGGCGGGACGGAGGGCGCCCTGAGGCCGACGCCAGCGAAGCGCCGGCTTCAGGCTTGGCGCAGGGTGCGCCAGAGCAGGTCCGCCGCCTGCAGCGCGCCCCGCCGCTGCACCTCCGCGAACGCCGCCCGCAGCGGGAACGTTTCCTCGGCCGCGACGTCTTCACCCGCCACCGCGACCGCGACCTGCCCCTCGAACAGTCCCAGCTCCACCGGCCGGCCGGAGACGACCACCCCAACCCCGAGCGTCGCCCCGAACCGCTGGCGCGCCTCCGCGGCCGCCTCGCCGGCGGCCGCCTCGGGGCGCATCGGTACCGCCAGCGCTCCCCGCACCACGTCCTCGGCCGCCGCTTCCCCGAAGAGCAACGAGCCGAACCGGCCCCCTTCGCCGATCTCCACCACCCCCAAGGTCGCCCCTCGCTGCCGCAGTTGATCGGCCAGCACCGCCGCCAGCGGCCGGTCATCCTCCGTGTAGACCCAGCGCCCGAGCCGCCGTCGAACGTCCTCGGCGGTCGGCCGCAGCAGTTCCTCCGCCTCGTCCACCGTGCCACCCAGGGCCGTCACCCGGACATGGACGCCGTCGTCCTTGGCGTAGGTGCCGACGTAGGGAGGCTCGGAGCGGGTCAACTCCCCCAGCAATTGGGCCGCGGCCGATTCCCCGAGGCCGAGGGTCCGGAAGTTGATCGTCCGCGACACCCGACCCGGCAGCCTGGCCGTCAGCCGCGGTACCACCTGCTCCTGCCACATCCGCCGCATCTCCCGCGGCACCCCCGGCATCGCGACCAGCACGGCGGACCCCGAGTCGACGAACCACCCGGGAGCCGTCCCGACCGGATTGGGCAGAATCTCAGCCGAGGGGATCCGCCAAGCCTGCTTCGCGTTCCGCTCGGGCATCGTCAACCCGCGCCCCGCGAAGAACTGTCGGATCTCCTCCAGCAGCCCTGGATCGACCTCCGGGGTCTCGCCGACCACTCGTGCGATCGCCTCGCGCGTCAGGTCGTCGTCCGTCGGCCCCACCCCGCCGGTGCAGACAACCAGCTCGGCCTCCGCGGCCGACCGCTCGATGGTCGCCGAGAGACGCGGCAGGTCGTCTCCAACCTGGACCACGTGCAGCAGCTCGATCCCGAGGGTCGCGAGTTCCTGCGCCAGAAAGGTGGCGTTGGTATCGGTCAGGTGCCCCTGGATCAGCTCGCTGCCGATCGAGAGGATGTAGGCGCGCATCGCTCACCCCAATCGCCCCGCCTGGAGGGCGAGGTGCGTCGAGCGTCGTTCTGGACCAGGGAGACTCGAGGACACCGGGGTGTCGCGGGCGCGCGACGGGCGGGGAGCGGTACCCTCGGAGGGGATCGAACCCCCAACCTTCTGGTTCGAAGCCAGACGCTCTATCCATTGAGCTACGAGGGCGCGACGGAGCGGGAACCGCCGGCGCCGCGAGTATAGCAGCCGTTCCCGGCCTCGTCATTGACGCCGGCCCGACCGCTCCGTAGCCTTCCTCGTGGAGGTAAATCCATGATCGGCCCCTCGTCTCGAGCTCCGAGTGCATCGCCCGCCCCGCTCTGGCCGGGGGCGTTGCTGATCCTCGCTGCCGTCCTCGTTGGCCTCGCCATCGCGGCCGACGGCCCCGCCGCCCGGTTGATCAACGGCGTCGGGGGGCTGCTCTGGATGGCGGCCGCGCTCCTCCTGGTCCGGTCGGTCCGCGGCACGCCGCGGCCTTGGTCGGCTGCTGTC